>DATATI010000087.1 GCA_036268875.1 Polyangia bacterium
AAGAAGCCGGCGACCAAGGCCCGCAAAGGGATCAACCCATTCACCAAAGAGCCGACGATCTTCAAGGCCAAGCCCGCCCGCAAGGTGATCAAGGCGCGCCCGGTGAAGGCCGCCAAGGACGCTCTGCTGTAATCAGGTTCACTCCCGCGCCCCACGCGGTTCGCCGCGTGGGGTTTGGTTTATTGATTCGATTGTTTCATCGCCGAAACGCGCGCGAAATCATCCGCCGCGTATAATCGCCCCGCCTGATCGGACAGGCGTGACGATTGAATAGATTAGAGGGGGAGGAATGAGGGGAGGATGCGGTCAGCTGACCAGTGGGTAGAGCAGTGGATCGGAAACGTGGCGCACGTTCGTCAGCTTCTGATCGAGACCGATGATGTCCGGAACCAGGTGGCTTTTCAGAACGACGTGAACCTGCTTCTGGCGGCGGTGGCCGATCTGGAATCGCCGCGGCCAAAGCTGCCGTACGGGATCGAAGCCACCTTCGGGTTGTTGCCGGCACAGCCGCTGGCCGATCCGCCCGATGTTGATGCGAGACGCTCGCGTGGGGCTCTGGAGCAGCTCACCCGTATGCGACAGGTGGGCAAGGCCGCAGCAAAGTCGCTGCACTGACCGCGGCGGCGCAAAGTGCCGGTCGCTTATTGCCCTCGCTGTCCGCCGGCCGGGGGTGGCGTGCGGCCCCGGCCTACATAAGGCGCCGTCATTCGCGCTCTCGCCGTCGTCGGCGACGCCGCTGGCCCTTATCGGTTTGCCAGGCGGAGCCGAAGCTCAAAGTGGAAGTCCGGTCGTATGCCAGCGTCACCTCGTCGTCGATCGCAGTCCGCAGAGCAATCACAATCCACGGGACGGTTGTTGCTGCGCCGCCTGTTGCAGGAGCACGCTCAGCTTCTGCGCGAGGTGACCGAGCTGCGCTTGCTGCGCGACCACGCCTATCACGATCCGCTGACCGGCCTGCGCAACGCTCGCTATTTGCAGATTCGCCTGAACGAAGAGCTGCAGCGGGGTGGTCCGCTGGGAGCGGGCGCCGGGTCTCTGGTGCTGCTGGACATCGACGGGATGGGACGTCTGAACCAGCGCCACGGCCGCGCCGCCGGTGACAGCGCGCTTCGCTGGCTCAGCCGGCAGCTCACAGCGACGGTGCGCGTATCGGACGTCTGCTGCCGGACGGGCGCTGACCGCTTCATGCTGATCCTCCCCGACACCGATCGCGCCGGCGCCGAGACCACGGTCATTCGCATCGCGCAGGCGGTGAGCGCCGCCCGGGGCGAGCCGTGGATGCCCCTCGGCTTCAGTCGAGGCCTGGCCACCTGGCCGAAAGACGCGCGTGACTGTCGCGACCTGCTCGGCGTTGCCGCGCGATCGCTGGAAGACGATCAACGTCGCCAGCGCTCCGGCCGCGCGCGCCTGCGCCTGGTTCCCTGAGCACTTTTTTTCGCCGCTCGGTGAGGAGCCTCGGTTGCCGCCCCGATCAGAGATCGGCCGTCCAACTGACGAGAGCGCGCCTTGATTTCACTAAGTAAATGGACCATGGTTCGCGCAGTTTTTTCGAATGTCGCTCAGGCCCGGGTGTCAAAGCGTCGATGGGAGGACCGCCAGCGACGGCCGGCGGTGTCGCGGTCTTCGCCAGCGTGACTTACAATGAGGCGGCCTCGGCCGACATTCGTACTCAAACAGGGCGATGACACATGATCGAAGTGAAAGCCAACGGGACCGCCACCACTCACGCCGAGCCGGCGCTGTCATCGGCGATTAACCCTTCCAACCTGGCCTTCGTCGAAGAGCTGTACGGCCAGTTCCTGCAGGATCCGTCGTCGATCGAGCCGGCTTTTCGCGCCTACTTCGAATCGCTGGACAATGGCGTGCCCCGACCCAGCGCCGGCGCCATCAAGCCGCCGGCGGATTTTTCCCGCAGCATCTTCGCCACCGTGAACGGAACCAGCAACGGCCACGGGCTGGCGGCGCTGGCCATGCCCGCCAAACCGCCCGGCCGTCTGCAGTCGGAACGCGCCCAGCGTCTGGTCGAGGCGTACCGCGAACTTGGTCATCTGTCCGCGGATCTTGATCCGCTGGGTATGATCAAGCGGTCGGGCGCGCCGCTGGATCTGGAATTTTACGGCCTGTCCTCGGCGGAGCTGGACCAGGTTTTCAGCAGCGAGACCGTCGCCGGCCCCGATCGCACCACGCTGCGCGATCTGGTGCAGCTTCTGCGCGAGACCTATTGCCGCCACATCGGCGTCGAGCTGGCCCACCTGCACGACATCGAGCTGCGCACCTGGCTGCAAAACCGCATGGAGAGCACGCGCAACCGCCTTGACCTGACCGTCGAGGAGCGCTACCGCCTGCTGGAGAAGGTCACCGACGCCGAGGTGTTCGAACAGTTTCTGCACAAGAAATTCCTGGGCGCCAAACGCTTTTCGCTGGAAGGGGCGGAAAGCTTGATTCCGCTTCTGGATCGTCTGATCGAACGGGCGGCGCGTTCGCAGGTCAGGGAGATCGTCATCGGCATGGCCCACCGCGGGCGCCTGAATGTCCTGGCGAACGTTCTGGAGAAACCAGCGGCGCAGATCTTCGCCGAGTTCATGGACAAGCACGGCGAGGACAGCGGCAGCGGCGGCGACGTCAAATATCACCTGGGACATTCCACCGATCGGGTGTTCGGCGGCGGCGCCGACGCCCTGCGAGTACACCTGTCGCTGTCCTTCAATCCCAGTCACCTCGAGTGGGTGAACACCGTGGTGCAAGGCCGCGTGCGCGCCAAGCAAGATCGCTTGAACGACACCGAACGCAGCCGTTGCCTGCCGCTTTTGATCCACGGCGACGCCGCCTTCGCCGGCCAAGGGATCGTGGCCGAGGCGTTCAACCTCTCAGAGCTGGATGGCTATCGGGTGGGCGGGACCGTGCACATCGTGGTCAACAACCAGATCGGGTTCACCACCTCGCCCCGCAGCGGGTACTCGACCACGTACGCCACCGACGTGGCGCGCATGCTGCAAATCCCGATCTTTCACGTCAACGGCGAGGATCCCGAGGCGGTCTCGCAGGTGGTCGACCTGGCCTTGGACTTCCGCCAGCGCTTTCACCGCGACGTCTTGATCGAGATGTGGTGCTACCGCAAGTACGGCCACAACGAAGGGGACGAGCCGGCGTTCACCCAACCGATCATGTACCGCGCCATCGCCGCCAAGCCGTCCATCCGGATGGCCTTCGTCCAGGCCTTCGCCGATCGTCCGCCCAGCGACGACTCCAAACCGATCACCGTCGCCGACGCCGACGCCATGGCGACGAAAAAACGCGAGGCCCTGGATCGCGAGCTCGAGAAGGCCGACAAGCTGGAGGTCGCGCCGCGCGGGAGCACCTTCGCCGGCGCCTGGTCGCAGGTGCGCGGCGGCGCCGACAACACCGTTCCGCAGGTCCCGACCGCGGTGCCGGCGTCCACCATTCAGGCGGTGGGTCGCGTGCTGACCCAGGTGCCACCGGGCTTCTCGATGCACCCCAAGTTGAAGGACATCGTCGACGGCCGCGCCGAGATGGCGCTGGGGCAAAAGCCGATCAACTGGGGCATGGGCGAGGCGCTGGCGTTCGGGACGCTGCTCAATGAAGGCGTGCGCGTGCGCTTCACCGGTCAGGACGTGCGGCGCGGGACCTTCAGCCACCGGCATTCGGTCTTCGTCGACTATCAGAACGGGCGCGAGTATTCGCCGCTGGCCGAGATTCACGGCTCCGGCGCCAAACCCGGCACGTTCGAGATCCGCGACAGCCCGCTGTCCGAGGCGGGCGTGCTGGGGTTCGACTATGGCTACAGTCTGGACATGCCCGACGGGCTGACGCTGTGGGAGGCGCAGTTCGGCGACTTCGTGAACGGCGCCCAGGTGATCATCGATCAGTTCCTGGTCTCGTCAGAGGTGAAGTGGAACCGGGTCAGCGGGTTGGTGCTGCTGCTGCCGCACGGGATGGAAGGGCAGGGACCCGAACACTCGAGCGCGCGGCTGGAACGGTTCCTCACCATGGCGGTGAACGACAACATCCAGGTTTGCGATCTGACCACGCCGGCCCAGTATTTCCACGTGCTGCGCCGCCAGGTGCTGCGGCCTTACCGCAAGCCATTGATCATCATGACGCCGAAGAGTCTGTTGCGGCATCCGGTGGCGACGTCGCAGCTGGCGGAGTTCACCAACGGCGGTTTTCAGCACATCATCCCCGACGTCACAGTGAAGAATTATTCGAAAGTGCGCCGGGTCCTTCTGTGCACGGGGAAGGTCTATTACGATCTCATCGCCGAGCGCGAGGAGCGCAAGTACAATGACGTGGCCATCTTGCGTGTCGAGCAGCTTTACCCGCTGCAGATTGGCGAGCTGCTGGAGATGTTGAGCGTGTATCCGGAAGGCACGCCCCTCGTGTGGGTGCAGGAAGAGCCGCGCAACATGGGCGCCTGGGTGTACATGAACCGCGAGCTGCCGGCGTTCTTGTCGGGCAGCTTCACCTGGTCGTGCGCCAGCCGGCCGCTGTCGTCCAGCCCGGCGGTTGGCTCGCTCGGGCGACACAAGCGCGAGCAGGCACGGCTGATGGCGGACGCGTTCGGAACAGGAGCTCTGTGAGATGGCGCTGTCACTGAAAGTTCCGGCCTTGGGAGAATCGGTCAGCGAGGCGACGCTGGGCGTGTGGAAGCGCGCCGAGGGCGACTTCGTGCAAGCCGACGAGCCGCTGGTGGAAGTGGAAAGCGAAAAGGCCACGCTCGAGGTGGGCGCGCCCGGCGCCGGCGTGCTGAAACGCATTCTGCGCAAGTCCGGCGAGACGGTGGCGGTGGGCGAGGTGATCGCCGAGATCGATCAGGCGGCGAAGCCTGAACCGATCACCAAGGCACCAGTCACTGCCAACAACGGTGGCGGCAACCCGGCCCCCGCCAACGCCGGCAATGGCAGTGGCAACGGCAACGACGGTCTGCGCGCCCCCCCGTCGGCGCGCCGGCTGCTGGCCGAGACCGGGTTGCCAGCGTCCGAGGTGAAAGGCACCGGCCGCGGCGGTCGCATCTCCAAGCAGGACGTCGTACGAGCGCTGCAAGATCGCACCGGCGAATCCAGCGAGGCGCCGGCCAGCGAATTGCCCACGCCGGAGCCGCTGCAGGCCGATACGGAAGTGCCGCTGCCCTTGCGTCCGGACGGCGCCCGCGAGCGCATGGTGGCCATGTCGCCACTGCGCCGCACAGTCGCCCGCCGCCTGGTCGAAGCCCAGCACACCGCCGCCATCCTCACCACCTTCAACGAGGTGGACATGACCAACGTGATGAGCCTGCGCGAGCGCTTTCAAGAGCGCTTCGTCAAGCAGCACAACGTGAAGCTCGGCTTCATGTCGTTCTTCGTCAAAGCGGCCATCGATGCCCTGAAGGCATTCCCGGCCGTCAACGCCGAGCTGCGCGGCACCGACATCATCTACAAGGACCACTACGACATTGGCGTGGCCGTCGGTGGCGGTAAGGGTCTGGTGGTGCCGGTGGTGCGTGACGCCGACCGGCTGTCCTTCGCCGAGCTGGAAAAGGGCATCAGCGCCCTGGCGGTGCGCGCGCGCGACAACAAGTTGACCATGAAGGATCTCGAGGGTGGCACCTTCACCATCTCGAACGGCGGCGTGTACGGATCGATGCTGTCCACGCCGATCTTGAACCCGCCCCAGACCGGCATTCTGGGCCTGCACGCCATCCAGCGCCGCCCGATGGCCGTCGGTGACGAGGTGAAGATCCGTTCGATGATGTTCCTGGCGCTGTCCTACGATCACCGCCTGGTCGACGGCCGCGAAGCCGTCCAGTTTCTCGTCCGCATCAAAGAGTGCGTCGAGGATCCAGATCGGATCCTGCTGGAGGTTTGAGGCGCTTTCTAGCGGCGCGCGCAGGCCGACTGGCCGTTTGGGGGCGGATCCGCGCCCGCGGCGCGGGCCCGCCCCTTGTCGAGAAAGGCAGCGTCGGATTTTCCCACCACCGCGACGGTCGAGGCGCCCTTCACGCCCAGTTTGTCCAGGCGGCTGGCCATGGCGGCCGAGAATCGCCGCGGAAGATCAGCTCGTTGGTTTCCAGCAGCGCCTTGCCTTCGCCTTTCTGTCGACCGAGACGCGCCTGGCAGGCCGCCTCACGTCCCTACGCTAATTGGCGACAGCGCGGCTCACGGGGCCGGCGGCGCGCTGTTCCGCCTCGGCGGCGCGCGCGGCTTTCTGGCGGCGCTTGTCGGCGTACATCGCCTCGTCGGCCTGGGCCAGGAGGCGCTCGCTGCTGGCGGTGACCTCGGGCCAGCTGGCGGTGCCCAGGCTGAGGTTGACGGCCACCTGGCGCTCGCGGTTGGCGGCGGCCAGCTGATCGCGCAAGCGAACGATGAAACGCCCGCAGTCCTCGCCCGACAGATCGGGCAGCAGCACCGCGAACTCGTCGCCGCCGGTGCGGCAGGGCACGTCGTGCGTGCGCAGGTGGGTGCTCAGAAACTCGCCCACCCAGCGCAACATCTCGTCGCCCGCCTGGTGGCCGAACTCGTCGTTCACGTCTTTGAAGTCATTGATGTCGATCATCAACACCGAGAACTTGCGCCCGACGCCGGCGCGCTGGGACCGGCTGAACTCTTCTTTCAGACGCTCTTCGAAATAGCGGCGGTTCCACAGGCCGGTCAGCGGATCGCGGTAGGCCATGGCTCGGTAGACCTGCAGCCGCGCGATCTCCTTGCGCAGGACCGCGTTCTGCCGGGACAGTCGGACCAGCTGAGCCTCGAGCTCGTCGCCGACTTTCTGTTCCGTGGGGTGCTTCTTTGCCATCGCCAGTTTCATGACGAACCCTAGTTGTGCAAGCGCGGTGCCGACGTTTTGGGCGGTCCGGTTCTGCGAAATACCAACACTCGCCCTTTTTCGTGACACGAATTTGGCGCGGCGCTGGTCGGAAAGGCCTGTCCGTTGTGGCGCGCTGCGCGCGGCGCCGCTCGAAGCGTCGTGAACATGGCGCGCCGTCAGACCTGACGGTCGGCGTCAACGCAGGCAGGTGGGGAAACCGGCGAGATTTCGGCTGATCTTTCAACGACCCGACGGGCCGGCTCGGATCGCTGGCGGGGTGCGCGGATCTGGACAGCGCTCTGCAAAGGCGTTACCGGTCGTAGTTCGTGACCATCTCTGTCATCACGCCGACGTTTGGCCGCGAGAAATTTCTCCCCGGTCTTTACCACTGCTTCATCGAACAGACGCACACCGATCGTGAGCTGCTGGTCTTCGATGACAGTCCCTCACCGTCGTCGTTCTTCACCTCGCTGCGCGATCCGCGGGTTCGCTATCAGCACACTGCCGAACGCCTGACCATCGGCGAAAAGCGCAATCACCTGATCGAGCAGGCGCAGGGCGAGCTGATCGCTTTTTTCGACGACGACGACTTTTACAGCCCCGACTATCTGCGCGTGCTGGCCGGCAGCCTGGGCGAAGCGGATCTGATCAAGCTGGCCGGCTGGTTCGCGCTGTCGGTTCCCGACGACGCGCTTTATTTCTGGGACACCAGCGTCAATCATCCGCTGCACCACAAGGTCGGCGAGGGGGCGCCCAGCTTTGTGACCAGCAATCAGTTCAAGTCGGACTTCGTGGCCAAGAACATCGACGGCTACGGGTTTTCGTATCTCTTTCGGCGAGCGGTGTTCGGCACGGCGCGTTTTCCGCCCAAAAATTTCGCCGAGGACGTGGCGTTCCTGAACGAGCTGCGGGTGCAGGGAAAACGGGTGGTGCACGCCCAGGACACCGTCGGTCTGGCCGTGCACATCCTGCACACCCGAAACACGTCGGTGATCTTTCCGCAGTACCGCTTGCCGGTCGGCATCAGCGAACGATTGTTTCCCGGGCTGGGCGCGTTTTTGGCGGCGGTCAAGTAGCGCGCTTCGGTAGCGGTGTTCACAGCGCCGCCAGCATCTGCCGCACGCGCAGCGCGATGGTGTGCCGACCGAGCACCGCCTGCCGCCCCCGCGCGGCGATAGCCCAGGCCGCCTCCGGGTGAGCGCGGTAGTGCGCGACCTTCGCTTCCATCTCGTCCAGCGAGTGATAGCAGTCGATCTCGCTGCCGACGGCGAACAGTTCCTCGAGGGCCTCCGAGTGTTCAGCCAGGACGAAGCCGCCACAGCAGAGGACGTCGAACACCCGCATGGTGACGATGTCGTTCTGGTACAGCCGTCCGACGTCAAGGTTGATCAGCGACGCGTTGTAGATCTTGGTCAGCTCGACGGCGTGGCCGGCCGGGCCGCGGTAGTGCGCGGATAGCTCGGGCGTGGCGCGCCAGCCGTCGTCACCCCACACGGCGATCTGGTGCGCGCGCAGACGCACCACCGCCGCCGCGCGCTTGTCGGCGGCGCCAAGCTCGGCCAGCAGGCGCGCCAGGGGGGCCAGGCGCTGTGGTACGGCGCCGGCCAGATCGGGTCGGCGCGCGGCCAGCAGCGACGGCACCAGATAGCGCGAAAGATCGCGCCGCTGCTCGGCCAGCACGTCGCGCATCACCGCATCGGCTTCGACGTCGGTCTCCGCGCCGTCGGTGTTCGGTTGTCCGGCCTCGGCCAGCGCCGCGGCAAAGGCGGCGGTGAACGCCCGTCGAAATCCTTCCCGTTGCGGGACCAGGCTGGACCCGACGAAGGTCACCGGCGCGCCATAGCGGGCGCGCTCGGCGCTGGTCAGCGCTACCGGCGCGCGCCGCTGCGGATCGGCGCCGAGCGGCAGGTACGTGACGTTGACGAACCCGGCGGCGTGAAAGTCGGCGACGTTGGCTTGGCGATAGGTGAAGACGTGCGCCGTCGTGGTCGGCGCGCGGCAGAGCGGCAAGGCGCTGGTGGCGGGATCAATTTCCCAGACCAGCAGCTTGCAGCCGTGTGCGGCGGCGAACTCGGCCAGCCCTTCGGTGTAGTTGATCGCGGCCAGGAAGGCCGGCCGCCGCCCGCGCAGGGCGCGATCAAGCTCTTCTTGTGACAGCCGGTGCAGATCCAGGGTGAAGGTGGCGAAGCCTTCGTCGTGCAGGGCGCTGCTGAGATCGTCGACGAACAAGCCGCCCGCGCCCACCAGCGCCAGCGGCCGCCGCGCCACGCCCGGTTCCAGCAGCGGCCGTTCGTTCTGGTAGATCGCGCCCAGCAGCGGGTGCAGGATCACCCGCGCGGCGGGAACACCGTCGCTGGCGGCGGCATCGTCGATCAGATCGGTTCCCAGGCGCAGGCGCAAGGTTCCCGACGCCAGCGCCTCGGCCCAGGGCTGGCGCTGCAGTGCCAGGCGCAGCAGCCAGGGATCGCGCTCCCAGGCGGTGATGATCAGGCCGGGCCGCGCGGCGCCGAGCGCCGTGATCAACTCGCCCGTCCCGACGCCGAACACCAGCGCCTGGCCGTCGGTGGGAGCGGTGGCGATCGCCGCGGCGAGGGCGGCGTCGCCGAGCACCAGCCGGTGCCGGGTCTGGTGCAGCTGATACCACAACGTGCCGTCGCCGTCGGTGGTGACGTGGCGATCGTCGACGGGCCAGCCGATGCGCGCCGCCAGCTCGGGATCGCGGCGGCCGAGCGCCTCCAGGTTCGCGCGCAGCAGCGGCGCGCTGCCGCCGGTGACCGTCATCGCAAGGATCGTCCCCAGCGGGCCAGGATCCAGGCGGTGGCGTTGTCCTGGCGCGAGTACACCGCGTACCCGTCGTTGGCCGAGCGCCCGGCTGGCAAAAGCTGCCAGAACAAACCCAGCGGCGCCGCGTTCCACGCAAACAGATGGCCGAGCCAGCCGTCATAGCTGGCGGCGCGCTCCGGATCCGAACCGGCAAAGCCGCACTCGCCGAGATAACCGACCTTGCCGACCGACGCGGCCAGGGCCTGATGCCGTTCGATCCAGATCTCCGTGTCGCGCGCGGTGGAAAGGCCATAATTGCGCGGATAAAAGTGGTAGCTCAGCATGTCCAGATCGTCGACGGCGGTCAGCTTGGAATAGCTGGCCCCTTCGTCGCCGCGCACGGCGTACAGGTTCGAAAGGCCAGCGTACGGGATCGGGTCGTCGTCGAAGCCGTCGCCACCGTCGGCGACCAGCTGGTTCGGGGCGATGGCTTTCAGGAAACCGGCCAGCTCGGCGATGGCGTCGGGCAGTGAGCGGGTGCCGCGGCAACTCTTGCAGCGCAGCTCGTTGCCGATCTCCCAGGCCATGATCGTCGGCTCGTCTTTGTAGGCCACGCCGGTGAAGGTGTTCACCCGGTTCACCAGCATGAAGGCGTAGTCCTTCCACCACTGCTTCATCTGCGGCGTGGTGAAAAAATCGTCGTGCGTGTATGGCGTGCCCAGCGCTTGCGTGGCCCAGGCCGCGTAGGCCGGCAGGCCGCCGTATTCGGACCAGTTGTTCACCAGCGGAATGATCAACCGAATGCCGCGTTTTTTCGCCTCCCACACCGCCTGGTCCAGGCCCAAGAGGCCTTCTTCGCGAAACCCTTCGCTTGGGTTGTGGCGAATCGACGACGCGTCGGTGGGCGAATCGTTGAAGCCCCAGATGCGCGCCACCGGCAGTGACAAGCAGACCAGATCGTCCAGCACCTCGCGCACCACGCGCAAGGCGGTGGTGTCCTTGTCCTGCTGGGCGTACGACAGCAGCTGCTGCAGGTAATAAAGGTTCGTGCCGGTGGCGCGGTAAGGCGACAGGTGATTGAACAGCAGCGCGCCGTCGTCGCGGCCAACGAACCCGGCGATGGGCGGCAGGGGCGGGCAGCCGATGTCTTCCAGCTCGTCGGCGTGGGCGGGCGGCTCGGGCGGCGTGGCCACCGGCGCTGGCGCTGAGGAACTGTGGCACCCGGCGGTCGAAAGAGCGATTCCCATCGCCGCGGACAGAAGACGCCGGCGAACAATGCGGCCTGCGGTGCCGCCCGCGTTCAGAGCAAACTTCCTCTCAAGATCATCGCTGCCATGGTGAAGTAAATGACCAGTCCGCTGACGTCCACCAATGTTGCCACGAAGGGGGCCGACGCGCTGGCGGGGTCGAAGCGAAAGGTGCGTAACAAAAACGGTAGCATCGATCCAGCCAGCGTGCCCCACAGAACCACCCCCACCAGGCTGGCGGCGACGGTGGAGGCGATGCCGAAGTAGTGATCGCCGTAGGTGTGAAAGATCGCCTGCCAGGCCATGATGCGAATGAAGCCCAGCACCGCCAGCACCAGGCCCAGGCCCAGACCGGCCAAAAACTCCCGCCGCACCACCCGCCACCAGTCGCGCAACCGCACCTCGCCCAGCGCCATGGCCCGGATGACCAGCGTGGTGGCCTGCGAACCGGAGTTGCCGCCGCTCGAGATGATGAGCGGGACGAACAGCGCCAGCACCACCGCGCGGGCGATCTCTTTTTCGAAGTAGCCCATCGCGCTGGCGGTCAGCATCTCGCCCACGAACAGCACGCTCAGCCAGCCGACCCGCTTGCGCAGCATTTGAAACAGGCGGATTTCGAGATACGGCGCCTCCAAGGCGGCCACGCCGCCTAGTTTCTGCATATCCTCGGTGGCCTCTTCCTGCACCACCTCGACAACGTCGTCGGCGGTGACGATACCTTTCATCCGCCCCTCGCCGTCGACGACCGGCAGGGCGACCAGGTGGTAGCGGCCGAACTCGCGGCTGACCGATTCCTGATCCATCTGCTCGGGGATGGTGACCACCGACGTGCTCATCACGTCGCGCACCCGGGTCTGCCCGGCGGCGGTGAAGAGATCGCCGAAGGACACCGTGCCCAGCAAATGTTGATCGGCGTCCAGCACGTACGCGTAGTAGATCGACCGCGGCTGCTCGCGGGTTTGCCGGCGCAGGTAGCTGACCGCTTCGTCGACGGTGATGTCCGGGCGCAGGCGGGCAAAACGCGGGTTCATCAGACCGCCGGCGTTGTCCTCGGCGTAGGCCAAAAGCGCGCTGACCTCGCGCCGGGTGGGATCGTCCAGCAGGGCCAGCACGGTTTCGCGTTTGTCCTGTGGGACCGCCTGGATAACGTCGGCGGCGTCGTCGGGCGGCAGCAGGCGCACCCACGATCGCTGATCGCGCGCCGGCAGGGCCAGCACCACCTGCGCTTGATCGCGGGCGTCCAGGCCAAAGAAAAATTCCTCCGCCTCGTCGCGGGGCAACTGCGTGAAGGCATCCACGCGGTCTTCCACCGTGAGCAACGGCCAGACGTCGCGGATCTCCACCAGCGACAGGGGTTCACGTTCAATCGGCGGCGTGGCTGCGGTCATGACGGCGCTCCGGGGCGCGAGTTGTTTCGGTGTTTCGCGGGTTGGGCTTTTTCAGGGGGCGCGGTGGCCGTCGACTACGACTCGGCCTCCGGGCGGTACTCGCAGGCGTCGTAAAATTGCCGGCCGAACGCGGTGACGAAGAGATACTTGCGCTGGATGTCGGGGACGATCGGCTCGTCGCTGGGACCGAGCTCGGCCGGCCGGCGTGCTTCGATGCGGGCCAGGGCTTCCAGCACGCGCGGGTGCTGCTCGACCACCTTGAACATGCGGGCGTCTTCCGAGACCCGGGCGGCGCGGATCTCGGTCAGGCCCAGGCGGCAGAGGTTGTCCAGGTACATCGGCGCCCGATCGGGGAAATCGCAGCCGGCTTGCTCGCCCAGCAAATTGAAATTTCGCAGCTCGGTGTGGGTGTAGCCGCCGAACTTGTAACGGGCTTGCACGGTGATCACCGGGTAAGGACCGTCGGTGTCGAACAGGCTGAAGATGCGCGCCTCGTCGGGGGTGATCTCGCGCAGCACCTGCACGAAGGCGGGGTGAACGCGGCGGGCGGTGGCGCTGTCCATCGACGCCGCCAAAAGATTCAGGTACCGCTCGCGCAGAACCTCGTCGGCGCGCAGCGAGGCGGACAGGACCTGGGCGGTCAGGATCGGGTTCGGAGCCAGGCGCCGCCGCTCCGGGATGGCCCGCCGTCGTTCGCCGAGCTCGCGCAGCATGCCCGGCACGCGCGCCGCCGCCTGGGGAACAAAACCGAGCGGCGACATCGCCAGCCGGGCCAACACCTGCAGGCCGCCCCCGAGGTCGGTCTCGCCTCCGCCGCTGGCCCGCGGACGAACCATCAGCTCGCGGATTGCCCGCGTTGCGCTGGCCACCTTCTCCCTCTCCTTGCTGAACAGCATCGGCGGGCAGGTTACTCCATTCGGCAGTCAATTGTTGGTCGACTTAGAGCGCCTTTTCCCCCCCGTTTCAGGAAGCTTTCGTGGCTGCTCGCGCCGGCCAAATATGTCAGCACCCGTTGCTTGACAGTCATCCGTAGCCGATGAGACAAACCTCGCTCGGTTTTCCAACCGATCAGTTTTTTTACTTCTCCGATCGACGTGTCTACCATTCCAACCATCGTGCGTTCGTCAAAGCCATCCCTGCCGGCGCACACCCGCAGCGTGATCACCTTGCGCCAGCTTCTGCGCGACGTGGCCGCCGGCATTCGCGTCCTGCAGACCCGCGACGGCCTGGACCTGTCGGAAGGGCAGATCACCGAACGGGCCCGCAACATCGTCGCCGGCCTGATCGGCAACTATCGCATCGAAGCGCTGGAGGTCAGCGCCTCGCGCGCCGGCCGCCCGGACGTCGCCGACGAAGCCGATCACGATCAGGCGCCGTAGGGCGCCGCGCTCAGGGTGCGGGCGGTTACTGCAGCAGCCGGGCGTCGGCGGGCGACTGGTCAGGGCTCAGGGTCGCCTTGATCTGGCGCAGGCTGACGCGCATGGCGTCGACCTCGTCGCGCAGGGCGCGCATCTCGGCGCCGCCGTCCGGGCGCGTCCCTTTCGCCGCGTCCTGAATATCAGCCAGGGTGATGAGGGCCCGGCGCAGACATTTGACGCCGACGATCAGCGCGTACGCTCCCGCTTTTTGCAGCGTTTCCATGGGGCGATCATTTCCATCGACAGCCGGCCCCCGGGACTTGAAGACAAACCGTGGTGGCGCCGCCTTAACCGCTGGAACGCAGCGGCGGATCGTCGCCGCGGCTGGCGTCGGTTGGCCGAACGTCGCTGGCCTCGGCATCATTCGCCGCCGCGCACACACCCATCGGCGGCGTGTCGGGCCGGCCGCCTCTGACCACGGTCAGGACCGAAAGCGCGGTTTCCACTGTCGCGGTCGACAGGGCTGCCTCGGCCGTCGCTGTCGCCGTCGCTCCGGCGCGCTTGCGCGGCCACAGCACGTACACCATGAGCGGCAGGAAATAACAGAACTCGGACAGCAGGCTGACGATGCCGGCGTGCGACAGATAGTCTTCGACGCGCGGCGCGTCCGGCAGCACGCGCCACGGCGACATGAAGCGATGGGCGGAAAACGGCCACAGAAGCGGGATGCCGCGTCCGCCTTCGCCGAGGGTGTCCAGCAAGCCATGGCTGCCGACGGCGACGGTGATGGCGAAGGCGGTTCGCCACGCCGGCACGCCCATCCGGCGCGCGAAAAGCCCGCAGGCCAGGCCCACCATCAACGCCATCACCAGCGAGTGCGAGGCGCCGCGATGACCGATGGCGCCCCAATCGTGCACGCCCAACGCCACCGGGATCAGATCGGCGTCGGGCAGAATGGAGAGCACCGCAAACAGCAGGATGGCGGTATAGCAGCGTTTCCGCGAGCGGTTCCCGGCCCCTGCGTTGTGCAGCCGACCCGTCAGCATCCCGACGGCGAGATGACCAAAACTCGCCACCCAAAAGCTTGGCCTGGGTCGCGCTGCGCGGCCACCGATAAAATTATGTCGGCCGCTGATTTTGCCTCGATTTGCCGGGGGATATGTCGGTCGTCAGCGTTAACGCCAGCTCGGCCGGCTACCGGTGGGGACGACTCCCACGCGAGTGGTGGCCAACTGCAGTATCCTGCGCCCGATGATCCGCTTTCGGGACGTCAACAAATGGTTCGGGAAAAACCACGTCCTGCGCGACGTCACCCTGTCCGTCGAAGGCGGCGAGGTGGTCGTGGTCTGCGGGCCGTCCGGGTCGGGCAAGTCCACTCTGATCCGCACCATCAACAAGCTCGAGCCGATTGACAGCGGCTCCCTGGTGGTCGACGGCCAGGATCTGGCCGATTCAAAGCTAGCGATTAACAAACTGCGCGCCGAGATCGGTTTCGTCTTCCAGCAGTTCAATCTCTACCCGCACCTTTCTGTGCTGGCCAACATCACGCTGGCGCCCCGCCTGGTGCGCAAGGTGCCGCCGCGCGAGGCCGACGAGCAGGCGGCGGCGCTGCTGGCGCGCGTGGGCCTTTCGGAAAAACGCGACGCCTATCCGTCGCAGCTGTCCGGCGGCCAGCAGCAGCGGGTGGCCATCGCCCGGGCGCTGGCCATGAAACCGAAGATCATGCTGTTCGACGAGCCGACATCGGCGCTGGACCCCGAGATGATCGGCGAGGTGCTGGCGGTGATGAAGGACCTGGCAGGCACCGGCATGACCATGATGGTGGTGACGCATGAGATGGGCTTCGCGCGCGAGGTGTCGAGCCGCGTGGTGTTCATCGATCAGGGCGCCATCCTGGAAGACGCCCCGCCGGCCGAATTTTTTCGCAGCCCGAAGCACGCCCGCGCGCAGCAGTTTCTAAAGCAGGTGCTGTCGCCGATGCATTGACGCGAACCAAGGCAGCAAACAAAAAGGGGATGACCAACATGAAGCGACTTTTCTTGGCGCTGCTGGCCACGGCGGCGGTGCTTTCGTTCCGCGTGAGCCCGGCCGCCGCGGCCGACACGCTGGCCGAGGTGAAGAAGAAGGGCGTGCTGGTGTGCGGGGTGAAGGACTCGCTGCCGCCGTTCGGGTATGTCGACGCCGGCTCGCGCGAGCTGGTGGGATACGACATCGATTTCTGCAAGGCGCTGGCCGACAAGCTGAAGGTCAAAGCCGAGCTGAAACCGGTGACGTCGGCCAGCCGCATCCCGCAGCTGCAAGAGCGCAACATCGACCTCATCGCCGCCACCATGACCCACACCGCCGAGCGCGAAAAACAGATCGCCTTTTCCCACACCTATTTTCTCACCGGGCAAAAGTTCCTGGCCAAGGTGGGGACGGTGAAGACGCTGAAGGATCTCGAAGGCAAGAAGGTGGCCACCGCCAAGGGATCGACGTCGGAGCAGAACGTCGCCCAGGCGGTGCCCACCGCCACCGTGCTGTCATTCGACGACTACCCGCAGGCGGTGCTGGCCTTGCAACAGGGCAAGGTGGTGGCGGTGACCACCGACGAGTCGATCTTGATCGGCCAGCTGAACAACCTGCACGACCCGCACTACGAGATCGCGTCGTTGCAGATCTCCGAAGAGCCCTACGGCCTGGGCATGCGCAAGGGCGACCCCGCGTTCGTGTCGTTCGTGAACAAGACGCTGCTGGAGATGGAAAAAAACGGTCAGGCCCGCACGATCTACGACAAGTGGTTCTCGTCCACGTCGGGCACGCCGCGCCCGCGCAATTTCCAGATCACGGCCGGGAAATAGCGCGCCCGCTGGCCGCCCGTGCTGCACTACGCGTTCGACTGGTCGACGGTCACGTCGGGCAAATATTTCGGCTGGCTGATCTCGGGGCTGAAGGTCACGGTCGAACTGTCGGCGATATCGGCGGTGGTGGCGTTTGTGCTGGGCCTGCTGGTGGCGGTGCTGCGCCTGGCGCCGACCCGACCGCTGCGGGTGGTGGCGTCGGCGTACATCGAGTTCTTTCGCAACACCCCGCTCGTGGTGCAGATCTTCTTTTGGTACTTCGGGTCATACAAGATCCTGCCCGACGCGTTGAACACCTGGCTGAACGAACACAACTTCGAGTTCGCCGCCGCCGCCATCGCCCTTTCGATCTACACGTCGGCCTTCATCGCCGAGGACATTCGTTCCGGCATCCTGGCGGTTCCGAAGGAACAGATGGAGGCGGCGCGCAGCGTCGGGTTTTCGTACCTGGCGGCGATGCGCCGGGTGATCTTGCCGCAGGCGGTGCGCATCACCGTCCCGCCGCTGGTGAACCAGTTCTTGAACCTGACCAAGAACTCGTCGCTGGCCATGACCATCGGGGTGGCCGAGGTGACGTATCAAGCGCGGCAGATCGAAAGTTACAGCTTCAAGGGCTTTGAAGCGTTCACCGCGGCGACGGTGATTTACCTGGGCCTGTCGCTGCTGATCACCGCCCTGGTGGCCGCGTACGACCGCGCGGTGTTGAACCCGGCGCACGGGCGCTGACGGAAACGCGCCGTGGATTTTTCCGTCGTCAAAGACAACCTGACCTACTTTTTGATCGGGCGCTTTCCGCACGGCCCGCTGGGCGGCGTGGCGCTGACGTTGATTTTGGCCGTGGTGTCGCTGGTGCTGTCGCTGTTTGGCGGGTTGATATTGGGGCTTTGCAGCGTGTCGCGGCGGCGCTGGGTGCGGTGGCCGTCGGCGGTGTTCATCAACACCGTGCGGGGGATGCCGCTGCTGATGGTGATCTTCTGGGCGTATTTTCTCTGGCCGGCGTTGCTCGGTCACCCGACGGCAGAGAGCCAGACCGTGGTGCTGTCGCTGACCGTGTTCACGTCGGCGTACATGTCGCAAATCGTCCGGGCGGGGATCGCCGCCGTGCCGCGCGGGCAGACCGAAGCGGCGGTGGCCGCCGGTCTGTCGCCGCACCAGACGTTGTGGCGGGTGGTGCTGCCGCAGGCCCTGCGCAATATGATCCCCTCGTTCGTCAATCAGTTCGTCTCGATGATCAAAGACACCTCCCTGGCCTTCATCGTCGGTGTCGACGAGCTGACCCACGTGGCAACCCAGGTCAACAACCGGACGTTGACCCACCCGACGGAGATCTTCCTGTTCGTCGCGGTGGTGTATTTCGCGATGTGCTACGCCTTCACCGCGTTGTCGCGCTGGCTGGAACGGCGTCTGGTTTGGCGGCGGTCGATCTGAGTTTGGGGAGAGAGCTTGTGGCGCCCGCCGGCTTCGCGTGGCCGGGTCCTGTCACTGCGTGGACGCCTTCCGAGCGGGTTGTCTCGTCGGGCTGCGTTCGAGAGCCTGGACCGAGCGACTGGTGAATTTGTAGCGCCGAGGGACGCGGCCCGACGAACCAACCCGCTGGGTCCCCTCCACTCCGCGCCACCCGCCCACGCTGTGCCGGCCGGCAACAAGAGCACCGAACGTGAGTATCGAAACGGAATCTGATCCGGATCTCTGGATCAATCGTGGGTATAGGCGAAGCGCAGCGGGGGTGGGGTTTGGACTGGCGGGGGGCGGCGAAGCAGGCGGGCGCGCCACCATCACCCCCGCGAAAGCGAAGCCGGCGGGCGCGCCTACCGGCCGCGGCTGATCGCCTGCCGAGCCAAGGTGTCGCAGCGTTCGTTTTCGGGGACGCCGGCGTGGCCGGGGACTTTGACGAACTCCAGGTTGGGGACCGCCGCCACTTGCTTGCGCAGGCGCGCCACCAGATCCTGGTTGGCCTTCGCTTTCCAGCCTTTTTCCAGCAAGCCGATGGCATAACCGCTGTCGCTGTACACGCGCACGCGGCGGGCGCGATCGTCTTTGCCGACCTTTGCCTTCGACAGCGTGGCGACCACGTCCAGGCCGCGTTCGATGGCCACCAGCTCGGCGATGTTGTTGGTGCCGACGCCCAGGTATTCGCTGACCTCTTCGCGGAGCTCGCCGTCGACCACCACCACGCCGATGCCCATCGGGCCGGGGTTTCCCGAACAGGCACCGTCGGTCCACACCTCGACGGCGCCCGGCACGCGCAACGGCGACAGCGAGCCCTTTTGGGCGCTGGCGCTGCTGCGGCGAACGTACGGCGCGCCACCCGACTTTGCCTCGGACAGTTCGCGCGGCGGGCCGCCGTCGGCGTCGGGCAAAAGATTGGACGCCGACGGACGATAACTTTTCTCGTCGGTCTCGCGATATTTCATCTCGGCGCGGCCGGCGCCGTCCAGCACCAGCTTGCCGGCGCTGTCGGCGCGCACCCAGACGCTTTGATCTTTGAACCGCATGCGTATCCAAGCCATCGCGGGCGCACTATTGCGCGAACGTCGGGCGCATTCTAGTGTTTGCCGCCTGCGCGCCTGTCGATCTTTCTCGTGGTTCTGCGCCGGCCTCGGCCTGTTGCTCTTTGCCGGGGCGTCGTGCCGCGGCGGCTGCGCGCGTACCCGCGGTGTGCCGCCGAGCGCGGGTGGCCGCCTGGCGCTGTTTCCCATCGAGACACGCGTGGTGGTGGCGTTCGACTTTGAAAAGTTGCGGCAATCGCCGCTGGCCGGCGCGCTGGCCCAGCTGGCCACCGACGCCGAGGCCGATCAGGCCCAGGTCGATGCGTTCACCAAACGCACCGGCTTCGGTCCGTTTCGCGACACGCAGAGCCTGGTGGTGGCGTTCCCCGATGAGGCGCGCCGGGGGGGCCAATTCGGCCTGGTCCTGCGCGCGCAAGCCCTGGATCAAAAGCGCCTCATCGCCTATGCCCGCGAACAGGCACAGCAGCAAGGCAGCGATCTTTTGTCGACAGCGCGCGGCCATCGCCTGCTGTGGTCACGCAAGGGCGAGGAGGATCTGGCGGGGTTCTTCCTCGACGATCGCACCTTCGTTCTGGGCGCGGGCGGCTGGGCCGAGAAGATGGCGGATCTCTCCGACGGCGCAGCAGCGGCCGGCAGCGCGGACACCAACATCGATCTGATGCGGCTTTGCGATCGGGTGGCGGGCGATCGCGCGGTGTGGGCGGCGGCGATGGTTCCCGACGAGACCCGCCGGCAACTGCAGACCGAGGCGCGATTCAAGAGCGCGGCGTCGATCAGCCGGCTGGCGGCGGCGCTGGAAGTGACCAAGGGATTCCAGGCCACGCTGCTCGGCGATCTGGGCAGCGCCGCCGACGCGCAGGCGCTGGTCGGGCAGATGACCGACACCGTGCGCGACGCCAAGAAGAACCCGCAAATCTTGATGCTGGGTCTCGGCCCGTATCTCGATGGCGTCAGCGCCAAGGCGGTCGGTTCGTCGTTCGAAGTGCGCGCCACCCTGACCGACGCGCAGGTCACCGATCTGCTGGGCCGCGCGGCGGCGTACCTCAAGCTCCTGCGCCAAGGCCGGGTCCCTGGGTTTCACCGACCCTAGATCGACCGGGGCGCCGGCGTCAGCGGCGGCGCGGACTGTAATCGGGGTTGATCGCGAAGCGGTGGCGCGCGCGGATAAAGCGCACCGTGCCCGAACGCGACCGCATCACCACCGAGTGGGTGTCCGCGCCGGTGCCAGTGAAGTGCACCCCGCGCAGCAGAAACCCGTCGGTGACGCCGGTGGCGGCGAACATCACGTCGCCGCTGGCCAGCTGATCGATCGAGAAAACATGGTCCGGATCGCTGACGCCCATGGCGATGGCCCGGGTCCGCTCAGCGTCGTTGCGCGGGCGCAGGATGCCCTGCATGTCGCCGCCCACGCAGCGCAGGGCGGCCGCCGCCAGGACGCCCTCGGGGGCCCCGCCGGTGCCCAGCAGGACGTCGATGCCGGTCGACGGATCGGCGGTCGCGATCGCGCCGCCCACGTCGCCGTCGGAGATGAGGCGGATGCGCACGCCGGCTTTTCTCACCTCGTCGATCAAGGCGGCGTGGCGCGGGCGATCCAAGATGACCGCCGTCAGATCGCCGACCGAGACGCCCTTGGCCTCGGCGATGGCGCCGAGGTTGGCGGTGGCGCTCTTGCGAATGTCGATCACGCCGGCGGCCACGCTGCCGACGGCGATCTTCTGCATGTACGTGTCGGGCGCGTTCAGGAACTGGCCGTGCTCGGCCATCGCCACCACCGCCAGGGCGTCGTTGATGCCGTTGGCGCACAGGTTCGTGCCCTCCAGCGGATCGACGGCGATGTCCACGCGCGGCGACGTCGGATCGCCGTCGCCTAGCTTCTCGCCGATGTAAAGCATGGGCGCCTCGTCGCGCTCGCCCTCGCCGATCACCACCGTGCCGGCGACGTGCAGGTCTTCGAACGTCTTGCGCATCGCCTCGGTGGCGGCCTGGTCGGCGTTGTTGCGATCCCCGAGCCCGACAAAGCGCGCCGCGGCCAGCGCCGCCGCTTCGGTCACCCGCACCACCTCCAAGGCCAGGTTGCGATCCATTGTCTCCTCGGTGGTAACACCGCGGCGCGCGCTCGACAAATAAGGTCACCGGCCATTCGCGCGGCGCCGCCCACATCTGGCGCGCCGGCCCTACAAAGAACGAACGCGCTAAAGCCGGCACTTGGTTTCGACGAAGTGTGGATCCGCGGCGCGGTCGTGCCGTGGTCCGAAAACTTTCTTGCGGCAATAGCGAACCAGGGGATTGCATGAATCGTCTCTCTCGCGCGCTGGCAGTGGCGGGTTGTTTGGCAGCGGGTCTCGGGGTCGGGTGTGGCAAGAGCAAGCCTGGTTCGCCGACGACGCCCACCGGCGCCGCCAGCCAGGCCTTGCACGTCATCTCCACACCGGTGAACTACGCCGAGGTCGGCGAGGATCTGAAATACCAGGCGGTGCTGTCCAAGCCGGGCGCGGCGGTCTGGTCGCTGACGTCGGCACCGATCGGCGCGACCATCGATCAGGGCGGGTCGCTGCACTGGACCCCGACCGCCGATCAAGGCGGCGCCCAGGACATCGCCGTGCACGCCGCGCTGGCCGGCGAAAGCGTCGACCAGACCGTGCACGTCACCGCCGCCTCGACGGTGTTGCAGGCCAGCGCCCAGGTCGATCCGGCCAGCACCAACGGCGCGCTGATCGCGGTGGACGCGCCGCTGTCGCCCATCCAGGGCACGGCGGTGCAGATCGATCCAGGCGCGCTGCCGCCCGGTGGCTCGGTGGCGGTGACCATCGGCCTCATGGATCACGCGCCGGTGCCGGCGGCGGCCAAGGTGGCGGGCGTGTCGCCTTCGGATCTGCGGCCGGTCGACTTTGGACCGACGGGCCTGGCCTTCCAGGTGCCGGTCAAGGTGCACCTGCCGGTGACCAGCGCGGTCCTGTTAAAAGGACGACCGGAGATCCAGACCTACGACTACGACACCGGCAAATGGCAGAAAGTAACCGTGGTGTCCGTCGATCCGGACCACGGCTTCGTGGTCGGCGAGATCAAGCACTTTTCGACCTACGTGGTGACGCCGCCCTCGACGGTGTTCAATTTGCAGCTTGGTCTCGGCGCCAGCGGGTCCAGCTGCGCGGCGGCGCTGCTGGTGCGCCCGACGCTGGCGGCGACGTTCGAACAGATCCCGGCGTCGTCGGTGAACGGATACAAAGGTCAAGGCGCCACCGTCGCCGACGTGCTGGCCGGCCTGGCGGTGGGCGAGGCGCTGCAGGTTTACACGCGCGTGCGGGCGCAAGCCGTCGCCGCCACCGGCGAGCAGACCGCCTGGGTGCTGGCCTCGGCCACCCGGCTGCCCGACGGCAAGCTGAAGGTCAACGTCACCACCGACAGCAACGGCAACAGCTTCCTCACCACCCCGCCCGAGTTGGACGCCGCTGACTCCGAGGTGGCGGCCTGGCTGTCGGGTGGGCGCGTCGATCTGGTCTTCGGGGGCCTGGGCGCTCTGGACGGCGGCGCCACCGCCGACGCCGAGGTTTCGTTCTACGACGTGCTGGGCACCGACGCCGACCGCGCGCCCCCGCAAAGCGCGAACCCCTTCGGTTCCGACAGCGTCACGCAGGCGATGTTGTTGCCGATGGCGAACGTCGACGACGACTGCGACGGCGCGCCCAACCAGTGGGATCCGACGCCGCAGGGCACGCCGCCACCGCTTTTGAGCGGCTTGCCGCCCAGCCCCGTTCACACCGTGGTGGGCAGCCCGGCGGGCTTCAAGATCGCCGCCAATCAAAATGGCGTGACGTTCACCTGGACCGCCAGCGATCCGTCGGTGGCCGTCACCACCGCCGTGGGCGGCACGGTCGCCACCGCCGCGCCGTCCCTGCCGGGGTTGTTCCACCTCGACGTGGTCGGCTCGAACGGCACGTCGTCGTCGCGGCTGCGCTGGGACCTGGTCGCCGATCCGGTGTCCGTGCAATCGGCCAACACGCCCCCACACGTGTTCATCGGCGCCAGCGCCACCGTCGTCCACCCCGGTGAAAAGGTGGTGCTGAACGCCTACGGCAAGGACGCCGAGCAGGCGCAGTTGACGTTCGCCTGGTACGCCGACAACGCCGCCTCGCTGTCGGCGCAGCTAGGCAGCAGCGTGGTCTTCACCGCGACCACGCCCGGCGATTACAAGATCGGCTGCATCGCCAACGACGGCATCGTCAACTCGACGCCGGCGACGGTGGTGGTGTCGGTGATCTCGCCGATGACCGACCGGCCGCCCAGCCCGCCCGTGGTTTCGCCGACCAGCGTGGTCCTGCAGCACGCCGCCGGCGCGCCCGTGACGGTGGTGCTGCAAGCCAGCTCCAGCGATCCCGACGGCGATCCCCTGACCTACGATTTTCAGCCGGATCCGTCCCTGCCGCCGTCGTTCACCCTGACCAAGGCCGGGGCGATGGCCTCGTTCACCAGCGCCGAGAACGGTTTCTATCTTTTCTACGTCACCGCCCAGGACAACCGCGGCGCCACCAGCGGCTGGACGCCAGTGAAGATCCAGGTGATGCCCACGCTGCCGCCCATGCCCGTCGACGTGGACAAGGACGGCTACCCGGCCGGCATCGATTGCAATGACAACGATCCGACCATTCACCCGGGCGCCAAGGAGATCTGCGGCGACAACATCGATCAGAACTGCGACGGCCGCGATCTGGGCGCCGCCGACTGCGACGTCGACGGCGATCGCTTCAGCGTCAACCAGGGCGACTGCGACGACAACAACCCGTCCATCAGCCCGGGCGCGATCGAACGCTGCGACGGCATCGACAACAACTGCAACGGCGTGGTCGACGAAGGCTTTGGCCTGGGCGTCGACTGCAGCGCCGGCGTGGGTGCTTGCCGGGTGGCCGCTAACACAATCTGCAACGCCAGCTTCAACGGCGTGGTCTGCGGCGGCACGCCCGGCCTGCCCAAGCCCGAAACCTGCGACGGCATCGACAACGACTGCGACGGACAGATCGACGACGTGACCGGCGCGGCGGGCGGCGACGTCAGCAACTGCGGCGGCTGCAACGTCAAGTGCGCGGCGCCGGCCAACAGCGTCGCCGCTTGCGTGAAGGGCGGCTGTGCCACCACTTGTTCGCCCGGCTGGATCGACACCGACCACAACCCCGACAACGGCTGCGAGTGCCAGCTCACCAACGGCGGCGTCGAGATCTGCGACGGCATCGACAACGACTGCAACGGCAGCATCGACGACGGCGCCAGCATGATCTTCTATGACGGACCGACCGGCTCGATGGGCGTCGGCATCTGCGCGCCGGGAACCCGCGTCTGCCAGGGCGGCAAGCTGACCACCCAGCGCGCCCAGCAGGTGCCGGTGCCGGAGATCTGCGACGGCCTGGACAACGACTGCAACGGCAAGGTAGACGACGGCTTCGATCTGACCTCCGACCCGCGCAACTGCGGCGCCTGCGGCGTCAACTGCGGCGGCGGCAAGTGCGCGAACGGTGCCTGCATGGGCGTGGTCGGGTTGCCCGACGCCGGCGTCGGGGGCACCAGCGGCAGCGATGGCGGAACCGTGGTCGGTGGCGGCGGCGGCAGCACCGGCGCTGGGCCGAGCATGCTGGCCATCTGCGCCAGCGCGACCGGATCGTTTTGCACCGACCTGGCGTTTGATCCCGCCAACTGCGGCGGATGCGGCAAGGTCTGCGCCGCCGGCGCAGCCTGCAGCGGCGGCACCTGCGTCGATCCGACCACGGCTTGCCCGTCGCCGAAGCTGCTGTGCAAGGACAACGTCGATCCGAACAAGATCTACTGCACCGATCCGATGAACGATCCCGGCAACTGCGGCGGCTGCGGCCTGCGCTGTCCGACCGGAGTCTGTCAGGCGGGCGTCTGCCAGGGTGGCAGCGGGACCACGGGCGGCGTCGACGGCGGCACCAGCGGCGGCGGCACCGGGACCGGCGACGGCGGCACCTCGACGATGCCGATCGTCTGCGATGCGGTCAAACCGATCGCCTGTCAGTTGAACGACAACACCTGGTACTGCACCGATCTGAAATCGGACAGCGCCAACTGCGGCGGATGCGGCAAGGCTTGCCCAGCGGGCGTCGCCTGCACCGGCGGCCAGTGCGCGGGCGGTGCGGTGGCCTGCACGGCGCCGCTCAGCTCGTGCGGCAGTATCTGCACCACGCTCAGCGACGATCCCGGTAACTGCGGCACCTGCGGCACGGCTTGCGCCGGCGGCGTTTGCAGCGCGGCGATGTGCCAGGCACCGGGCGGCGGCAAGTTCGGCGATCCCTGCAAGGCCAACACGGACTGCGCGGTCGGCACCTTCTGCATGGACGAAAAACGCTTCGGCTGGATCGGCGGCGCCTGCACCGCCGCCTGTGACGCCAGCCGTCCGTGCGGCAATGGCCAGACCTGCGTGGTCATCGGCATCGAGTACGGCGGCTTCGGCACCTGCCGCCAGTCCTGCGGCACTGACGCCGACTGCGGCAATGGTGGTCGCGGTTATCTGTGCACCGCTGGCACGTGCGCGCCGGACTGCCGCACGTCGGCCGACGTTTGTATGAACGGCCAGATGTGCGACGCCACCGGCCACTGCATCACCGGCACCGGCCTTGTCTGCCCGCAACCGATGGTGACGTGTTCCACCGCGACGCAGACGCCGTACTGCACCGACGTCACCCAGGATCCGATGAACTGCGGCGGCTGCGGCAAGGTCTGCCCGGGCGTCTGCAACGGCGGCGTCTGCCAGCCGAGCGGCGTGAATCTGGGCACGGGCCTGGCGGCCTGTCCCGGCACCAACGGCGCGCCAGTTTGCGCGAACCTCTACAACGACCCGTCGAACTGCGGCGCCTGCGGGATCACCTGCCAAAGCGGCACCTACTGTCAGGGCGGCGTGTGCGCCGCGCCGCCGGCCTGTCCGCAGGCGACGTGCGTCGACGCCGCCAGCGGCAAACGATATTGCACGGACACCGCCGGCGATCCGGGGAACTGTGGCGCCTGCGGCGTGGTTTGCCCGGGCGGCACGTACTGTGGCGCGGGCGCGTGCGTTCCCGGGACGCAACCGATCAACTGTCCGGCGCCGGCGGTCATGTGCGCCGACCCGACCAACACCAAGGTCTTCTGCACCCGCACCGACGCCGATCCCAGCAACTGCGGCGCGTGCGGCAACGTTTGTCCCGCAGGTCAAGGGTGCGCGAACGCAGTCTGCGTGCCCGGCGGCACGGTCCCCGACGGAGGCACCATCGGGACGTGCGCCGACCCGGTGGCCAAGCCGTGCCCGAATGCCACCGGCTCGGGTTATTACTGCGTGTACCCGCAGAGCGATCCCGGCAACTGCGGCGGCTGCGGCATCGCCTGCCCCAGCGCCATCTGCCAGAACTATGCATGCGTTCCGGTGGGCGGTGCGCCCGATGGCGGCGTCGCGAACTGCACCGGCAGCACCAAGCCCTGCCAGACCCCCAACGGCACGTTCTTCTGCGCGAACATCGTCAGCGATCCGGGTAACTGCGGTGGCTGCGGCGTGATCTGCCCGGCGAATCAGTACTGCAACAACGCCGCGTGCACGCCGAATCAGACGATCACCTGCACTGATCCGGCGGTGCCCTGCAAAGATCCGAACGGCCTGCTCATCTGCGTCGACCTGCGCGCTGACAACAACAACTGTGGTGCTTGTGGCAAAGTGTGTCCCGCAAATATGCACTGCGCCCAGTCGGTCTGCGTCACGGGCTAGGAGGACGACCGTGGGTCCCCGGCGGCGTACCTATTGATGCCGTCAGGGGCGGCCGAAAACGCCATCCCGGCCGTTGGTTGGCCGGGCGGCCGGCGCCGGCCGAGCCGCGCGGCCTTCGCCGTGACAGACTGAAGGGTGATTTTTGACGACTACGCGCAGCGCTGGCGGTCGTCGCTGGACGGGCGGGCCGCTCTGTTCGACTTCGGATCGGTGACCGAAAACGGCCGCCGCTATCCCTTGCTGGTCGCGACGTCGCCGGGGCCGTCGACGCTGATCCTCACCGCCGGCTTTCATGGCGACGAACAGGCCGGCCCGCTCACCATGCTGTCCCATGCGCCGGAGATCGTCCGCTATGCGCGCGCACGCGGCGTCGGGTTGCGCCTTTACCCCTGCCTCAACCCTTCAGGGTTTGAAGGCCGCACACGCTACAACGCCTCGGGCGAGCGGCCCAACAACGATCTGCTGCGCTATGAGATCGCGCCCGGCGTCTGGAAAGGCGAGATCCAATCCGACCAGTCCTTCCTGCGCTTTGCCCCGACCGACCTCGACGCCGTGCCGAAAGAAACCGCCGCCCTGGCGCGCGAGCTGGGCGGCCAGCCGACCCCGGCCGCGTCGCTGGATCTGCACCAGGACGCGTTCATCCATGGCGCGCTGTTCTATGCTTACGTCTTCGGCGATCGCCGCGCTTACCGTCCGCTGCTAGCGCAATCGGGCGCCCTGGTTCCCGTGCTGCGGAGCTGCATCGTCGATTCGGGACACGAACCGGGAACCGACGTGCGCGCCGACCAGGAAGGCTTCATCGCCTGCCACGACGGCAGCATCACCGACTATTACTTTCGCCGCGGCTGCCCCTACACGGCGGCGATCGAGACCACCACCGAAACGCCGACCGCCGAGGCCGACGCCATCAACTTGATCTGGATTTACGGCTTCATCGATTTGGTAGCCAAGCAAACAGAATCGCCGCCGCGACCGCGCTCGCCGCGCTGATCTTTCCGCTGATCTTCTCTTGCGCACCTTAACCTTCGCGCCGCCGCAGGGTCTCAGCTGTTCGCGGGAATTGCAGGCGGCGTGAAGGTTTCTGGCTTAGCCGCCTCTATGCACGGGGGGCCAGGAACATTCTCCGGTTGCCTTACGACAGATTTGGCTCAACCCCGAAAGGCCAGAAAATGAATCATCCAGCGGGTCGCTCAGTCATCGGTCTTGCGGTCGGCGCTTTGTTCGCGCTTGCAGCGTGCGGTAAGTCGTCCAGCCCGGGCGCGGGGGGCGGCGGCGCGTCAGGCGGTGGAGGCTCGGGCGGGCCGACGGTCACCGGGAGCTGCGCCAAGAGCGAAGTGAACATCGTCTTCAGCCCGATGTACTCGGCGTTCGACGGCATGCACACCTTTCAGATTCCGGCCGTGGTCGACGGCATCGATCCCAGCGCCATCACCTGGAGCGCATCGGATCCGTCAATGGTCGCCATCGCCACCGACGACACCACGGGCGGCGCCATGATCACCATGCAGAAGGCGGGCACGGTGACCATCATCGCCACCGCTGGGTCGATCTGCGGCACGTCGTTGCTGACCATCGACAATAACACTGCGGACGACTGGGAGATCGGCAGCGCCCGCTACAACAGCGGCGTGGTGTTGACCCGCCTGCCCAACGGTCGCGGCGTCGGCATGGGTGGGACGCAAGGCGCCGACGGTGGAGACGCCGCCTCGGTCGAGTACGCCTGCACGAACTGTCACGGCGACACCGCGATCAACAATGTCTACAAGACCGTCCAGCACACCCCCGAACAGGCCGGCGGTTTCAGCGACGACGATCTCAAGAACATCTTCCTGCACGGCACGGTGCCGACGGGGGGGTACTTCGATACGATGATCACGAGTTACGCCAACTGGCATATGTTCCACCAGTGGCAGATGACGGACGAGCAGGCGAACGGGATCATTGTTTACCTCCGGTCGTTGGCGCCGACGGCGCAGACCGGGGCCAGCAACTTCGGCGGTCGCTTCGACGGCGGAGCTCCGCGCGGTGACGGCGGCCGGGGTCGCGGCGACGGCGGGGGGGCCGATCGCATGGGTGGGATGGGCATGGGCATGGGCGGGGCGGCGGGTACTGGCGGGGCGGCCGGTACTGGCGGGGCCGCGGGCACCGGCGGGGCCGCGGGCACGGACGACGCTGCGACTGACTAATTTCGCGCTAATCTGACGGCCGACATGAAGTACCGCGTCTTGGCCGCCGCCGCCCTTCTGGGGATCGGTTGCGGTCGGGCCAAGCCGGCGGGAGAGTCCGCCGTCAACAACCCGGATGGTTCCGCGGACGGCGCTTCGCAGGAGGCGCCGTCTGTCGTCTTACCGCCTGAGTGCGCCAAGGTCACGGTGCCACCCTCCAGTCTGGTGTGCACCGGGCTTTACGCCGACATCGTGAACAAGGTGCTGGCGCCGGACGTGGTGGCGTACGCGCCGGCAGTTCCGCTTTGGTCGGACGGAGCGGAAAAACAGCGCTGGATTCGTTTGCCGGCAGGCGGGGTGATCGATAACAGCAATCCCAACGAATGGATCTTTCCGGTCGGGACGCAGGCCTGGAAAGAGTTCTCGCGCGGTGGCGGCCGGGTCGAGACGCGCATGTGGCAGAAGATGACCGCCACATTTTGGGTCAACGTCACCTATGCCTGGAACGCCGACGAATCGGCGGCCACCCAATCCAAGGGCGGCGACTTCACGCTCGGCGACGGCAGCACGTACCATATCCCCACCGACGACGAGTGCCAGAAGTGCCACCGCGGTCGCACCGATCGAATACTGGGCTTCGAGCAGGTCAACCTTGGCCTCGACGGGGCGACCGGTTTGACGCTGGCGCAACTGGTAGCAGATGGGCTGCTCACGGTTCCGCCCCCTTCCACCACCCTGGTGATAGGCGACGACGGCACCGGCGTCGCCGCGCCGGCCCTGGCCTGGTTGCACACGAACTGCGGCGTGACCTGCCACAACCCCAACTCGAGCGCCACGGCTTATCAGGCCGGGATGCACCTGCGGCTGGATGCCACGTTGCTGGACGGACGATCTTCGGCTGGTTTCGATCCGTTGCTGACCACCGTCGGAGTCACCGTGAACAATCCCGATTGGAGTGGGCAGACGCGCATCGTGCCTGGCGACCCGACCACTAGCCTGCTTTACCACCTCATCACCAATCGCGGCACCGGCAACCAGATGCCACCCATCGCCAGCAGCATCGTCGACACCGAGCACACGCCGCTGGTGCAGTCGTGGATCGCGGCGATGCCACCGGCGGCGCCGCCCGTCCCGGACGCCGGCTCGCCACCGACCGACGACGCCGGCACCGTCGACGAAACTGGCGGTGGTGACGACGCGGGCGGGACCGACGACGCGGGCGGGACCGACGACGCGGGCGCGGGCGACGACGCGGGCGCGGGCGACGACGCCGCGTCGCCGGACGACGCGGGCGCGACCGACGACGCGGGCGCGGGCGACGACGCCGCGTCGCCGGACGACGCGGCCAACCTCGACGATGCGTTGGACGTCAACGACGCCGTGCTCGACGAAGTATCGCCGGCCAGCGCCAGCGGGCCCTGACGCTTCACCGGAGCTATGCTGCGGCCGTTGTGCTGCGCTGCCACGTGCGATTGCCTCGCCCGCGTTCCCGGCGGCCTTTCGTGCGCGCGCTGCGCGCGCTGTGGACCCTGCCGACGAACCTGCTCGGCCATCTCGCCGGCTGGCTGGTCAGCGGTGGCCGGCGCCCGCGACGAATCAGCGGGCCGTTGGCTGTCGGGTGGTTCTATCCCATCCGGCCGCGCACCGGCCTTGACTGGGTGGGCGCGGTGACGTTGGGGCACGCCATCCTCTGCCGCCGCGAACTCCTCGAGGACGCGACGCCCCGCGCGCGTCTGACCCTGGCGCACGAGCTGGCCCACACGCGGCAGCACGATCGCCTGGGGCCGCTTTATTTACCGCTGCACATCCTGGCCCAGGCCGCCAGCGCCGCCCTGTCGATCAGCGGCCGTCCCCGGGTCAGCCGGCTCCACGATCACAATCCACTGGAACAGACATTTATCTGTCTATCCGCCGGCGCGGTGAACGAATCGCTGTTTGCCTGGACAGACGACGGGCCGGCCGTCGAAGCCTATCTGGCCGCCTTCGGCGTCTGATCGCTCAGAATGAAAGCACGGCGGTGGCGGGCGCCGCCTCGAAGGTGCCCAGCACCGGCAGCGGCGCCGGGGCGCCCACCGCGTGGCGCAGATCGTTGTTGAAACTGTCGTGATAGCTGATGTTCGGATTTCCGGCGGTGTCGAGGGCGATGGCCGTCGTTCCAAATCCCGAACCCAGAATGTCCGCGCGCTCGTTGGTCCAGCCGAAGAAGGTGTGGTGGGCGTAGCGCACCTCGGCGGCCACGGTCCGGTAAAAGCTGATGTGCGGGACGCCGCCGGCGGTCACCGCCAGCGACGGCCCGGCCAGTTGCCCGGCGCCGGCGAAGACGGTCTGCGTGGTCCAGGTGCACCCGGTGGCATTGGGATCGCAAGCGCGATGCGCGTACTTCACGTCGCTGTTGTTGCTATAGGCGACGTGGGCGTGGCCGGCGCCGTCCAGACGGATGACGCCGTGGTCGCCGTGATCGATCGGCTCGAAGCTGAAGCCGCACAAGATGAACACACAGGCGACGTGGACATAGCCTTGCGTGCCAGCGTTCTGATCGCTGAAGGTGATGTGGGGCAGGTCGTTGCTATCGACGGCGATCGAGGTCGTCCCTGAACCAAGGGGCGTCACGGCCATCGGCGTCCACCAGCCGGTCGAATCATGCTTGGTATAGCGAAGCTCGCTGGTCGCGTTGTCCACGAACGTGACGTGGATGTTGCCGGCGCCGTCGATGGCGATGCCGGTGTTACCGACGGCGAAGGGCGAGTGCGTGCCGGTGGCCAGCGTGGTGATCGCCCAGGAGCAGAAGAAATCGCCGAAAAAGCAGTGTCGTTCGGCATAACGGACGTCGCCGGTGCTGACGCTGTCGGCGCTGCGGTGATAACTGATGTGGGCCATCCCCGACGCGTCCAGGGCCAGCGACACGCCCGAGCCGGCCAGGCCGGCGCTGTCCACGGTCTCCACCACCCAGACGTTGCCGGCGTTTTTATGCGCGTACTTGAGATTGCCGTCGATGCGTTCGCTGTACGCGATGTGCGGCCGGCCCGCGCTGTCGAAGGCGATCGACGATTCCAGCCCGGCGTCGTGATCCGGCGGTGAATCGACCACCTCGCTGGTCCACCCCAGCGCGTGCGCCTTTCCCGCCGTCAGGCCCAACGCCGCCGCCAACAGTCCCGCCGGCGCCGTTCGGCGCGCCCATCGCATTCGTCGTCCTTCCCATCCACGCATTGCTGTCCTCCCTTTTGTTGGGACGACCCCGCGAAGGTTTGTTCCCGGCGGAAAAAATTTCCCGCCCGTTCATTCGCTGTGCCCGCCGACGGTTTCTTGGACAGAAGTCTTTTTCGTCGACGATGGCTAGTGACGGTAAACGATCACGTCGTGGTAACGGCCCTCGGCGGCGCCCGGGTTTTCGTAGACGTGGCGTTGATCGGCGGGGAAGACCAGCGAATCGCCCAGCGCCAGCAGATAACTCTCCGGGCCGACGGTCATGCGCAGCGAACCGCTGATCACCGTGACCAGCTCGCGCGTGCCCGGGCCGTGAGGTTCGGAGGCATAGCTGCCGTGGGCGGCCAGTCGCAGCTCGTAGGCTTCGACTCCCTGGCCGGCGCCCGAACGGGCCAGCGGCCGGCTCTCGAATTTTCCGTCGGGCGAGCGCAGCACCTGGGCCTCTCCGCGCCGCAACAGCGAGACATTATCGCGATCATTACCCAGCAATTCGGCGAAGGGGATGCCCAGGCCGACCGCCACCTTCCACAGCACGCTCAGCGACGGGTTGGTCTTGCAGGTCTCGATCTGCGACAGGGCCGCGCGACTGACCCCGGAGGCCTGGGCCAGCTCATCCAGCGACAGCCCCAGCACGCGCCGCCGTTCCTTCAGATTGTCGGCCACCCGTCGCCCCAGATCGGCCGCGCCCGCTTCATCACCCGGGGTCGAGACCGGCCGCCGTCCCCGCGCTGCCGCCGGGGTCGATGAAGTCCGCGCCATGATCGCCGGGCAGATTATCATGGGTGGCTGACCCTGGCACGGCCCTGTCTTGTTAGATAGAAAGACGTCTAGACTTAGCCTTTCGCGCGTTTGCGCTCCTGGCGGAGCGCCCTATTTTGGATCCGTCAAAGAGCTCCTCGTCAGAGGAGCGCAAACGCGCGAAAGCAGCGGTTCAATCGCATTGCACCCTTCGCCCCGCGCGTAACGGGTTCACTTTTCTAGGGCCGGGCCCGACGACCCACTACAGTCAGTTTCCCGACGTCAGTTTCCCGACGTCCAGGGCTTGCTGCTGAGGGCGTCGCGAATGTGATTGACCTGCTGGATGGTGGAAAAGTCGTACCAGCCGCCGGTGTAAAAGCTGGCGGCGCAGCCGAACTCATCGTTGGGGCCGTAGACGTTGCCCGCCGGGCCCACGCCTTTAAAGTAGCTGTCCCAGCCCTCGAAACACACGCGCTGCAACGCCAGCGAATAGTCGACGGTGAACGGCGTGCTGTCGTGGATCATCGGCCACGCAGACTTGTGGAATTGCCAGGTCACCCCGAACAGGCCGAAGACCTGCGCGCACTGGGTGCCGCCCATGCCGGCGCGGGTGGGACCACCAGACGGGCACAACGACGTGGTGTCGGTCCAGCCCGAGATGCTGCCCTGGTGCCAGCCGTTGGCCTGGTACGAATCGGCGCGCACGAAGTCCTCGTCGAGGCCCCACTTGCAGGCCCCCCACTGCAGGATCTCGTCGGTGGTGCCGGTGAAGTTGCCGGTCACGCGTTTTCCCATCGGCATCGCCGCCGGGGCGAAACCTTGCGGATCGCCCCAGGTGGCGAGCTGGCCAAGCTGGGCCGCGGTGGCGATGACCTTGTTGAATGGGGTGTTGTCGGTGCGCTGTTCCTTGCCGCCGCGGCGGACCAGGGCGGCGCAGGTCGCCTCGTCGGGGAGCGGCTGGCCGGCCGGAATGCGCGAAAAATGTACCGTCGACGCCGGCCCGTCGGACGAGGCGTCGGTCGTCGGACCGATCGAACCGCTATCGTCGCCAATGGGCGGACCGGCGTCGTCGATGGGCATGCTCGGATCTCGGCCGACATCGGCGGGGCCGCCGGCGTCAAGCGACGGCGGCATGTTGTCGATGAGGATGCCTACCCGTCGTTCGTTCGTGCACGACAGCGCCGACAGCGCCGCCGCCAAGAACGCCCCGGCGCATTTGCTTCGCGCGGACACCATCATGGAAGAAGCTCACTACCCATGATACGCCCCTCGATGCCCAGCAGCACGGATGGGCGAAAACGAGACGGCTCGTACACCGCGTCAGTGCTGCCGTCGTGCTCGACGTAGTACTGGGTTTTTTCCAGGTTCAGATCGCCGGTGGCGGCCGCGAAGGCCACCAGCGTCCGCGTCAGATCCAGATCCAGGCGCAATGCCGCCCGCACGAACGGGGCGGCGATCCAGTGCGGCGGATCCAGACGAACGATCACCTGGCCTTCGCCCAGCATCGGTTTGACGGACAGCAGATCCAGGCCGGGCCCGACGCCCGCGCGTACCGCCAGCCGCCGTCCCAGTCGCCAGCCAGGCAGCGCCACCAGCGCCAACGAACCGCCGCGCAATTGCAAAGTCACCGATTGGCCGGAAGTGGTGGCGCCGTGATAGCCGACCGTCATCCACAGCGCCGGTTGAAACCGCTGCCCGCTGGTGGCTCGGCCAAGCAGCGTGGAAAGCCCGAAGGCGGGAACCGCGCTTTGATCTTCGGACCAGCGCTCGGCGGCGCCGGTGGCGCCCAGGGTCAGCAAGGCGCCGCGGCGGGGTCTTTCCGGGCCGCTGGAGATGAGCACATCGCCGGCGTGGGCCGCGTTCAGCGGCGCGCCCGTTCGCAGCGTATCGACTGACGAGGCGACGATTTGCGAGACCTCTTCGCGCGCCACCTCGTCCAGGCCGTTCGGGAGCATCACCGTGCGTTGCAGGACGCGGGCGCGATCGGCGCCGGACAGATACACCAGCACCCGGTCCGGCTTGGCCACCGCCAGATCGATCCACACGTAGGCCAGCGCGGGCGGAATGTTGTCGAGCGGTTTCATCAACTGCTCGGGTTCGATCGCGCGCGCGTCCCGGTACCAGGCGATGGCATCGATGCGGCTGAACAACTCGAACAGGTTGTCGCGCAGGGCGGTGGCCTGGCCGCCTTGTCGGGCGGCGATCACCACCTGCACGATGTCCGGCCCGTCCGCGCGGGCAAAGGCACGGGCGCCGGTCAACGCCACGATCAGCGCCGCGACGGCGAGAGCAGCGACAGAGCGGCGACCATTGCGCGCGACAGAGCGGCGACCATTGCGCGCGACAGCGCGGCGACCATTGCGCGCGACAGCGCGGCGACCATTGCGCGCGACAGCGCGGCGACCATTGCGCGCGACAGCGCGGCTACAATTGATGGCAAGGTGCCCGCGCCGCACGTCCCCCCTATTATCGGAGCTGGCTCAGTCGCTCGCGGGCTCGTTGGGCGTGAACCGACGCCGGGTGCTTACGCAGCAGCTCTTGCCAGGCGGCGCGCTCGTCGAAGGATCTTCCCAACGTCTGCAACGCTTCGGCGCGACCGACGCGCGCTTCTTCGGCCAGCGTCCCATTGGGACTGGCGGACAGGTAGCTGTCGAACTGGCTCAGTGCCTCCTCGGGCGCGTGGCGCGCCATCGCCAGCTCGGCGACGATCATCCGGCCGGTGATCTCTTCGCGCGAACCGGGAAATTGCGTGGACAGCTTTCGGTACTCAACCAGCGCCGCCGCGTAATCGCCCGAGCGTCGCGCCCGGTTGGCCTCGGAGAAGATCGCGCTGGCCGAAACAGTGGACGCCGGCGCGGCCATCGCCACGGCGACGTGGTGATGGTGCAAACGACGCACGGGTGTTCGCACAGGCGCGGGCAAAGGCGCAGGCGCTTCCGGCGCGGGTGACGGCGCCAGATCCTCTTCTTCCTCGACGGTGAGAGGGGCCAGGTATGGCGCTGGTGCCCGCGGAGTGGTGCGCGCACGGGTGTGCACCGGCTCGTGGACGGGCAATTGTTCAATCGTCGGTCCGCGCAAGGCATCGCGCCTGACCGACCACATGGCGGTCGCGACGCTGCCACCCAGGAGCAGACAGACCGCCGGCAAGACCATCCGCCGCAACATCACCGCCGATGACCGGCTGAACCCGCTCCGCCGTTCGCGGTAGGTCGAGCTGGCCGACGGTTCGACCAGCGAACGCTGGACCATGTCCGACAGCAAGGCCACGTCGCGGCCTTTCGGAGCGCCCTCGGCCACGATGTCGTTGGCCAGGTCCAGTTCCAGCCGGCAAGCGGCGCACCGATTGAGGTGCGCCATTAAATCGCGTCGCGCCAGCGGACCCAGCGTCCCGGCTCGCGCGGCGGTCAGCATCTCTTCCGGATGCAGCTCGCTGGTCGTTGCTTCAGTTGTCCCCACCGTTTTCACCTCTCGCCCCCCCTCAAAATGTCGTACAGCGCGGGGTCCGTTTCAATCCGGCGCTTGAGCTTCTCTTTCGCCAGGCGAACCCGGCTGCGAACTGTATTGATCGGAACACCGGTCGCCGAGGCGACTTGCGGCAAAGTGTAATCCAGGACCACCCGCAAGGCGAATGTCTCGGCCTGCGCGTCTGGCAGGTCGTCCAGCAGCGCCCGGAAGGCCGCCGTCCGACGCGCCCGCACCAAGGGATCGTCGGTGGTCTCGTTGTCGCTGCCGGTCTCGGTTTCGCGGCGAAATTCCTGCAGGCGCTGCTCGCGCGAGCGCCAGCGTCGGCGCGCGGTCAACGCCGTGCGCACGGCGACCTGCTTGGCATACTGAGTGACCGACGATTCACGGCGGAAAATGCGCAAGGCATCGCGCAGGGCCATCAAGCCCTCTTGCGCGACGTCAGGAACGTCGGGGTTGTCGGGGCCGAGGATCACGCGCACCACGGTCAAGACTGCCGGCGCTACCGCCTGCAGGATGCCGCCCATCATCTGGCGATCGCCCGCGGCTGCACCGGCGACCAGGGGACCCAAGGGATCCTCGGGGGGGGCTTCGTTCGGGGTGTGCTCTGCGACAGTCCCGTTCGTGAGCAACTTCATGGGATCGATCCAATAGTAACCGATATCGCCTGAGCATCGGTGCGTTTACGCCCGACTCCTCCGACTTTTGCTGCCGCCCACCCGCTGGCTGACACACCGTGCTGGCGATTTCGCAAATCCGACAATGGAATGTCGGGTACTTGGAAGCGTTTCGGGCCCAGGAGGGAGTTCAATGGTCGGCGCTGGAGGGGCCGCGGCGTTCGACGTCAAGCAAATTGATATTGTCTCTTAGGCCTGGTAAAAGTGGGTACGCCCGGGCGGCGGCGGCATAAGCGGCGGCCGCGTCGTCCAGAGCGCCCAGCAGGTGCAGCGTCGCGCCCAGGCTGGCGTGAGCCTCAGCGAAGGCGGGGAAATCTTCGGTGGCGCGCTGGTAGGCGCGGCGCGCGTCGGCCAGTTGATTGAGGCGCTTTGCTTGCTGGCCGACGTTGTATTCGATAACGCCGCGCACTTCGGTGACGGTCAGCAGGCGGCCATAAGCCGATGCGCCGTCGCCAGCGATGGGGTAGCGGGCTCGGTACCAGTCGTCGGGCATCTCTTCACCGCGCCGGAGCAGCTCGACGTTGCGCGAGCGGCCGCCTTCGGCGACGCGAACGAAGAAATGTCCCGGCACCACCACTCCCGCCACGGGAACGTCCAGCAGCGCGCCCAGCGCGATGTAAAGCGCGCCCAGCCCGACACAGCTGCCGCGCCGCCGGCGCAGCACCGAGGGCAGCAGCACGAACGCGATGTCCGCATCGTCCACCTCGCGCGAAAACGCCAGCACGTCGAACAGCGTCCGGTTGATCGCCGCCGCCGCGCCCGCGCCCGGATCGCGCTGGCGCTCCGCGCGCGCCCGGGCGGCGATGCGCTGAAGCTCGGCCGCCGCCCATTCCTGGTCGTCGCTTTTCGTGGACGGCGTCCGGTCACGGCCGGCAGCCAGCAGTGTCCGCGTCGTCGCGTCACGGTTCGCGCCCCCGCCGTGGCTGCCGTGGCAAGCACCGCCCAGCAACGACCCGATGACCACGACGACGATCGACCGATTCACTTCGTGCTCAGCGGCTCCCAGTTCTCCCAGTAGTTATACAGATCGCGCGCCGTCATCATCCAGATGACCAGCTTTTTCGAATCCAGCGCAGCGGCGCCCCGGCGCATCAGTTTTTGGCGCACGTTTGGACCGCCGCCGTAGCTCATCACCAGATCCACCGGGTACGACACGCCCTTGGCGATGTGCGCCGAGACCCCAGCATGTTCGGCGTCGGTCAGCTCGTAGACGCCGGTAAAGCTGTCGCCCAGCACCACGATCGGGCTGTCGGCGTCGTCGTCGTAAAGGGCGCCGTCGGCGCCGATCACCTGGTGCGCGGCCAGGGTCTCCGGCTTGTATTTCTTCTTCAGCGCGTCGGGCAAGCGCGAGTGCAGATCGCCGAAACGGGTGAATGACGTCTCCTTGACGCTGAACGTGTGCGCGTGGGCGGCGACGTCGTGGTACCAGGGATACTTCTTGACCCGCGCGCTGATGATGTCGGCGGCCAGACGCAGCCCGCGATCGGTCCAGTGCGTGTCCTGGCGTTGATAAAGCGGTTCGGCCTTGGGTTTGTCGTGGTCGACCCGGGCGGCCAGAAAGCTGGGCAGCAGATCGACGACTTCGACGCCCGCCTCGGACAGGCTCTCGATGAATTTGCGGCCGTACGGGTTCACCACCTTGCCGACCAGCGCTTTTTGTTTCGGCTCCAGCTCGTCGGGGAAGATCTCTTCCTTGTTCGGCACGGGGACGAACAGAAAGTCCACGCCGTGGGCGTCAAGCTCTTTCTTGAATTCGAGGATGATGGGCAGCGGGTTCTTCCCGGCCGGCTGCTTTTCCAGATCGCCGCCGGCGACGTACTCCATGCTGTTGCGGAAGAACAAGAACCCGTCGCTGCCGGCAAAGCCTTTCACCTTGGGCGCGGCGTGCAGCCGCTTGCGGACGGCTTCGTCGAACGGTTTGACCTTGGCGGCCCATTTTTCCCACGAACCGCTGCCCTGTTTCTTCAGCTCGTCTTTGATCTCCGGCAGCACCGCCCCCGGTTGGGGCGTCGGCTTGGTCTTGGCCAGCTTCAAGGCGGGCGCGCTGGCCACCGGTTTGCCGTCGCCGGCGGCGCCGCTGGATTTGCCGTCGTCACCTTCGCGGCGGACGATGAAGATGTTGTACGTGGCCTTGCCTTGCGGCTTGCCACGCATGACGAACGTCGGCGAGGCGAACGTCTGCGTGCCCAGCTCTTTCCTGATGTCCGCCTCGGTGTGATCGTCGGGCCACACCGGGCCGGCCGGCAGCAGATCGGTGTTGTACGACACGTACCAGTACGACGACAATTTGTTCGCCCATCCCTTCACCTCGGCGGCGGTCAGCTCCTTGCTGCTGTATTCGCCCAGCAGGGCTTCGACGCACGCAGCGTTGACCAGGTCGGCCTTCACCCGGCCGTAGATCTCCGGAAAGCCGTCGCCATCTTGATCGGGCAGCTTGCCGAAGCCGTCGAACCAGGGTTGAAACTCGATCTTCACCCACAATTGCGCGGGGCCGGTGTCGCCAGCGTGAATGAACATCTCGCTGATGCCTTGCCGCACGAACTGCGGACCGCCGGCCAGGCCCCACGATTCGCCTCGCACCGCGGCCGCCACATCGCCCAGCGAATCGGCGCCCGCCACCTTCTTCGCCGCCAGCCACTCCACCGCGGGAGCGAAGGCGATGGGATGCGTGCGCTCGCTGTCGGTCAGCGGCGTGCGGGCGATGTCCGCCACCAGCGTCTCCTTGTCGATGTTGCCGCCGAACGGATTCGACGGGTCCGCCTTGGCGCCCTTGGGCGGCGCTTCTTCAGGTGGCGGATCAGCGATCATGAAGTTGGCGTGGTAGGCGGCGAAATCCAGCGCCGCCCGCGTCGGCCGCTTTATCTGGCGCACCAGCACGCTGGATTTGGTGCGGGCGTAGCCATCGTTCAACGTGGTCACGTCGACGTGGGTGAAGGCCACGTCGCTTTTGCCGGTGGGCCAGGGCGATTTTTGTCCCAGGCCCATCAACTGACAGGAAGCAGAGACCAAGACGGCGCCCGCCACGGTCAGGAACAACGCCAGGCGGCCTGGCGCGCGGAAGCTAGTTCGGATCATAACGTCCCCTTCGGTAGTTCCACATGACCCGCAAGACGCGCAGGCCGTAGGTGATCGGATTCAAGTGCGAAACCTCGTCGCCATAGTGCGTGGGCACGGGCGCCTCCGCCACCGCCAGGCGGCGCGCCCGAGCGGCGGCGATCATCTCCAGGTCGAAATCAAAGCTGTCGGAAAGCCGGCGAAACGGCACGTCGGCGAGCACCCGCCGACCGTAGACCAAATACCCGCTGTGATAATCGGTCATCGACAGGCCCAAGGTGGCGTTCTCCAGCCGGTTCAAAACCGCGTTCGCAAAGATTTTGTAAATCGGCATACCGCCCGAACGCGCCGTTCCCGAGGCGATGCGCGAGCCTTGCAGCAGATCCAGTCGCTGCTCGCGCATGGTGGCCACCAGCGCCGGCAGCGCCTCCGGGCTGTACTGGCCGTCGGCGTGAACGCAGGCGACGATCTCGGGGTCGCCTTGCCGCGCCCGCTCCAGGCCGTCCTTCATGGCGGCGCCGTAGCCGCCGTTGGCCGGTCGATCGATGAGCTCGATCGGGCAGCGCTGGGCGGGCAGGGCGGCCACCACCGCGCGCGTGTCATCGGTGCTGCCGTCGTTGACCACGATGATCCGCTGCAGGGCCGGCAGCGGCGCGCCGGTTATCCGCGCCACCACCACCGGCAGGTATCGGCCGGCGTTGTACGCCGGGATGACCACCACGATGCCCATGCCCGAGTCTTCGTCGCCGTCCGTGGTCAGGCGCCGCTGATCTTGCGGGCGGTGGTTGCGACCGTGGCGGCTTGATGGTCCAGCAGCGGACGGTAACGGGCCACATAGTCGGCGATGATCTCCGGCAGCATCGCCGGCAGGGGCGTCTGCGGGTTCCAGCTTAAGAGCCGCCGCGCCTTGCCGATGTCGGGAATGCGTTCGGCGGTGTCGTCGTAGCCGGCGCCATAGATCGCGGCCGCGGTGACGGTCTCGAATTGCGGCGGCGGCCCACCCTGCGCGGCGACGAAGGCCCGTGACAATTCCTCGCCCAGCGCGCGGATGGTGAGGTCGTTGTCCGGGTTGCCGAGATTCAAGATCTCCCCGCGACAGACGCTGGGCCGTTCCACCACCCGCACCACCGCGTCCACGAAATCGTGCACCGAGATGAACGTCCGCCGTTGCTGCCCGCCGTCGACCAGCGGCAGTGGTTGGCCGCGTAGAAGCGCATTCATGAACGACGCCAGCACGCGCGGTACGCCTTCGCCGTCGATGCCGGGAAGAAAATCCATCCGTGGCCCGATGACGTTGAACGGGCGAATGATGGTGAACGCCAGCGCGCCGTGCTGGCCGTGGGCGAAGATCACCCGTTCGAGAAGCTGCTTCGCGCAGGCGTAGGTCCAGCGCTCGCGGTGCACCGGCCCCAGGAAAAAACCGGAGCCGTCTTCGTTCATGACCTCCATCGGGCGGCCATGCGCATCCAGGGCCAGCCGTCCGTACACCTCGCAGGTGGAAAAATGGATCAGCCGGTTGCCGCGAGCGGCGCACGCCTTCACCAGCGGAACCAGCTCGGTGTAGTTGGCGTCGATGACGTCCAGCGGTTTGGTGCTGTAAAGCGCCGGATTGCACAGCGCGGTCAGCGAGATCACCGTCGGGCAGCGCGCGGTGATCCCGTCAATCAAACCCGGCGCATCCAGGCGGGCGGCGATCCGGTGAACGCCGGGGTCGTCGCCCGCCAGCTTGCCAAGGTTGATGTCCACCGCCTCGATCTCGCAGCCGAGCGCGACCCGCAAGGCCGGCACGATGTGCGACCCCAGAAATCCACCGGCGCCCAGGACTGCGATTCGCTGCGCTGGCATTACGACTTGGCGTGGGTCTTCCGGCTGCTGGTCTTCCTCGCTTTTTTCGCTTTTTTCTTCAGTGCAGCGGCCGCCGGCTTGGAATCGGCGGCGTCGTCGTCCTTGGCGGCGGCGGAGGTGTTGGTCGCCACCTCGTCTTTGCCCCCGGCGAGCGCCTCTTCCGGCGCGGCCTTTTCCTCGCCGCCAGATTTCTGCGCCAGCGAAGACGGGATGAAGATATCCGGCCATCGATCGTTGCCCGAGTGGTAGGTCAAGCGTGCCGCCGTCTCGAAGGGCGTGCCCACCTCCCACAGGTAGATCTCGTAATCGGCGATGTCGTGGTCATGTCCGCGCTGGGTGATGCCCCAGACCAGGAATTTCCCGTCGGTAGAGAACTGCGGAAAATACTCATGCGACCGGCGGCCGGGCATGTCCATGAAGCGCAGGTCGTCGTCGCTGAACTCCTTGGTCGGCTTGCCGTTCTTCATCGGCATGCGGAAGATCTCGCTGCCGCCGTTGCCAGTGGGATTCATCCAGAAGATCGAGCTGCCGTCGGGGGTCCAGTTCACCTGACAGCCGAGACCCGTCTTGGTCCAGGTCTTCTTCTTGACGTCCCAGATGCCCGTTTCGCGCTTCGATCCGCGCAAGGTGATGGCGATGTACTTGCCGTCGTGGGACATCTCGGGCTGCTGCAGCACGGCACCGTCCAGGTCGGAGACGCCGGCGCTGTCCATCAGCTCGACTTCCTTGTCCGAGCCCAGCTTGGTCTTGAAGATCTTCGTCCCGCGCACGAAGACGATCTCGTTTGCGCCGATGAAGCTGCCCCAGCTGGCGTTCTCGACCACCTTGGTTATGTCGTTGCCGTCGGGCTTGATGGTGTAGAGATCCCACTTGTCGCTGTCGTTGGCGTCGCGCTCGCTGACCCAACCTTTCTTGCTGCGACAAAACAGGATCTTCGAGCCGTCGGGCGAAAAGCGCGGGAACCAGTCGACCTGGTCGCCCGAGGTGATCGACTTGATGTTCGAGCCGTCGGTGTTCATCACGAACAGGTCGTGGTTGCCGTTGCGCGAGCTGGACCAGACGATGGTCCCCTTCACCCGCTCGCCCATCCTGGTCATGTTCTCTTCGTCGGCGGCCGACGGTTTGTCGCTGCTGCCGGTGGGCGCGGCGCCGCCCATGCTGGCGCAACCCATTCCCGCCACCGAGGCCAGCAGCAGCGTTCCCAACAGCGCGCGCGAAGACCGGCGGCCGGTCTTGGCGGACGATTTCGTTTGGTCGTGTGTTGTCATCTCCCGTTCCCTTCTTGCGCTGACAGTTGAACCGACCCGCCCGGAATCATGTTTGGAGCGGTTACCGGGGAAAAACAGCGAGAAAATCCGTTGTGGACGCCCAGCGGCCGATAGCCGAGATCGTGCGTCGCCTCGCCGGGATCGAGGTTCGCGTCGTTGACCAGGCCGGCGATGGCGTTGCTGGTCAGGGGCGGCTTGGCCATCACCAGGGCCATCAGGCGCGCCGCCAGTCGACAGAGCCACACCGGCAGGTGGACGAAGCGCCGATCGCCGCCATGATAGCGCAGCATCAGATGCGCCAGCGCGCCGATGCTGATCGCTTCGCCGCCGCTGAAGTTGTAGGTCTTGCCAAAAGCGCGCGGGTTGCCAGCCAGGCGCATGAGGCCGTCGACGATGTCGGCGGCCAGCACCGGTCGTTTAAGCGCACGCCCGTCGCCGATGAACGGCACCACCGGAAAACGGCGCAGGTAATCGAGGAACATCAAGAACTCTTGACCCCCGTTTTCTTCGTAGACCAGCGTTGGCCGCACGATGGTGTGGGCGAAGGCGCGTTCGTCGGTGACCAGCTTTTCAGCTTGCAGCTTTGATTCGGCGTACAGCGTGCGGCGCGGATAGACCACTGACGCCGACGAGACGTAGATGAAATGCCGCACGCGTGCCGCCGCCGCCTCGCGCACCAGATGGGCGGTGCCGTTGCGGTTCACCCGCTGAAACACCGACGGATCAGGCGAGATGATCACCGCCGCCAGGTGAAAGACTGTGTCCACGTCGTCGCAGGCCCCGCGCAGCGATTCGCGCTCGCTGACGTCGCCCTCGCGTAGGTCACAGCCCAGGCCGGCGAGGCGCGTGCGCAGCGGATCGCCCGGCAGCACCAGCGCGCGCACCGTCCAGCCGGCGTCGACAAGACCGCGCACCAACCGCGCGCCCATCACGCCGGCCGCGCCCGTCACCAGCGCCAGGCGCCCGCGCCCGCTGGCGCGCTGGTCATCGTCGGTGGCATCGCGGGCTTCGGCTGTCACGTCAGTGCGCCCCCGCCGCCGCGGCCAGGGCGGCGTCCCAGTCGATCGGTTTCCAGTCGCCCACCGCCAGCTCGCGCGAGGCGAACTCCCAGATGACCACCTTCTTGCCGGCCAGGCGATCCTCGCCGGCGAGCTCGCGGGCCAACGCCTGTCGGGTGGCGAAGGCGCCCGAATCGTTCTGGGCCATCACGTCCAGGTCGCGGCCAAGAGCCAGCGACAGATGCTGCCCGAAGCCCGCTGCCTCGCCCCAGCCCATGGAGTCCAGCGAAAAAACGTTGGTGAAGCTGTCGCCCAGCAGCAACACGTCGGCCTTGGGATTCGATTCCCACGGCGTGCCGTTGGCTTCTTGCACCTGCTGCACGGTGATCCGTTGCGGCGCGAAGATGGTCTCTGCTTCGGGGAGCTTCAGCATGTCCACGATGTCGCCCACGCGTTCGATCGGCATCGCCACCGCCTGGCGCGTGGCTGGTGAAGTCTGACCTATCATTGTCGTCAGGGCAGGCAGCGCCGCCGTCTCGATGACGAAATGGGCCAGCTGCCGCGCCACGGCGTCCATCCACTCGGGCGTCCAGTGCGTGTCCTGGACCAGAAAGCGCGGCGGCTCGCCCGGCAGCAGCGTCGGCGGCCCTGGATCAAAAACGGCGATACCGCGCCCGCGCACCTCGGCGACGAATGGCGCCCAGTCGGGGTTGTGCGGCACCGGCAGTGGACGGCCCGCATCGCCGCGGCCGTGCAGCTGCAACGGCTGCAGCATGGCCTTGTCGGGCACCGGAAACAAAATCAGCTTGATGCCTCGTTTGCCGAGCGCGTCGGCGAAGGCGAAGATCGCCGGGCGCGGATCGGGATGGCCGGCCGGCTCGCCGGCGTCCAGCGACGCTTTGATGCGCACCGCGAGGATGTTCGGGTCCAAAAACCCCGGCCCGCCGAGGTAGGTGATCCCGGGCTTGTAATACAGCCAGCCGCCGTGGCCGACGACCGCTTTCTTGTTGCCCACCCGGCCGAGGCGAGTCAGCAGCGCCTGCATGCGCGGCTGTACGGCGTCTTTCGCGTACGACGCCTTGTCCAGATCGTCTTCGAATTGCTTGAGGTTGTCGCGGGTGGGCGCGCGATGAAAAATATCCAGCAGCATCGTCTCTTCGCCGCGCGCTTTCTCCATCACCGCCTGGCTGACCGGGACGGCGAAGATGAGCAGCAAGAAGAACGACGTGATGGCGATGGCCATCCCGCGCGAGACGTCGGTGTGGATGATGCCGCGGCGCAGGTGCTCGTCGTGCGAAGGATCGGTGGGCCCGCCGTGACCGGATGTCTTCACGGGTTTTGCCGTCGGTGCCGGGGCAGCGGCGGCGGCGGTCGCGCGGTTCATATTGGCAAGTGGTCGCATGGTCGTGAAAATGGTCAAACGATTTTAGAACTGGAAATACAGGAACGGGTTAACTGTTTGGGTCCACATCATCAAGATCGCCAGCGCCAGCAAAGCCATACCGCCGACCGAGCGTCCGACGGACAGCTTGTTGGTGAAGGCCCAGGTGTTTGGCAGGCCCCAGACAGTGATGCCGCAGAGCACGAACATCGCGCCGTGATAAGGCGTGTACATCGCGCCCGCCACGCTGTCGGCCGCCGAGGTCACGGTGGCCAGGCCCAGCATCGATTTGAAATAGACCAGCGCCTGTCCCAGCGTCTTGGCGCGGAAGAAGACCCACGACAGACACACCACGATGAACGTGATGCCCACCCGCACCGGGTGCGGCAGCCGGCGGTAAGGGCTGTTTTTTCCCTGCGCGCGTTCGAAGGCCAGCATGCCGCCGTGGATGAGTCCCCAGATGATGAAGTTCCAGCTGGCGCCGTGCCACAGGCCGCCCAGCAGCATGACAGCCATCAGGTTGACGTACGTGCGGACCGGGCCTTTGCGGTTGCCGCCCAGCGGGATGTACAGGTAATCGCGCAGCCACGTCGACAGGCTGATGTGCCAGCGCCGCCAGAAATCGGTGATGTTGTCCGCCTTGTACGGCGAATCGAAGTTCTGGATCAGGACAAAGCCCATCATCAGCGCCAGCCCGACCGCCATGTCCGAGTATCCGGAGAAATCGAAGTAGATCTGAAACGCGTAGCCGAAGATCCCGAACCAGGCGTCGCCCACGTGCAGGGCGCCGCCGGCGAAGGCGGTGTCGGCGATGTGACCCATCGGGTTGGCCAGCAAGATCTTCTTGCCCATGCCGAAGGCGAAGAAGGCCACGCCGCGGGCGAACTTGTCCCAGGTGTGCTGGCGTTCGCGCATCTGCTGTTCCAGCGCGGCGTAGCGAATGATCGGGCCGGCGACCAGATCGGGGAAGAACGCCTCGAAGCACATGTAGTCGGTGAAGCGGCGCATGGGCCGGGCTTCGCCGCGGTAGACGTCGATGGCGTAGCTCATCGCCTTGAACGTGTAGAACGAGATTCCCACCGGCAGCACGAGGTGCAGCACCGGCACGAGATCGTGTCCCATCCCCAGCGCGCGGCCGAGAGCGTTGACGTTCTCCGCGGCGAAGCCGGTGTACTTGAACACCGCCAGCAAACCCATGTTGGTGACGATCGAAACCGCCAGGACGATCCGCATCTTGCGGGTGCGCGGGATCTCCGGTCCGATGATCGGCGGCAGGCCGTCCTGATCAGGCAGCCCGGCGAAGCGGACCAGGGCCAGCCCGCAGAAATAATCGACGCTGGACCCGAAGAACATGATCACCGCCCAGATCGGATTCGCCCAGCCGTAGAACACGTAGCTGGACAGCGCGATCATCGCGGTGCGGGCCCGGAAAGGCAGCGCGTAGTAAAGACAAAGAACCAGCGGCAAAAAGTAGAACAGAAAGATCTGACTGGAAAAAACCATCCGCGTTCCTGCTTCTCAAAGTGAGGGCCGATTGCCCGCCGACTTCAGCGCGGACGCACGGACGTTGCCGATCGCGACTCGCCGCTGCAACCAACGACGAGTTCCTCGGTGACCGGCCCATAAACGGCCTTCACCGCTGCGCGAGAGACGTGGCAATAACGAGACCGCCTTCAAATTCAAACGTCGAATTCTTTGCGGCAGTATCGTTTTTTGCCGCCGTCACGTTCTCAAACGTCAAAGCGAAGGGCTTAATTCACAAACAAAAAGGCAGCGCGCACCGTGCGGTTCGCCCTCATCGGGTGCATACACCGACCCATGCCAACCCCGGCTTCCCGACGCTACCTACATCACTCTAACATGAAGAGTTGATCGTCAGTCAGAATTTCGCCTGCTTGGTCGGACCACGACGGTGGACGCGACAATTTCACGGCCGGCGGCGAAGGAATTCCGTGGGTTGGGCACACACGGCCATTAAACCTGGCGACACGCTTCAACGGCATCTGCGCAACCTGGTGGGCAAGACGATCACTTTGCGTCTCAGCGACGGCACCGATCTGACGGGCCGAACCCGGTTCGTGGCCAAAGATTGTATGCTGTTCGAGGAGACCCCCGGCGCACCGCTCGTCACCGTATCCTTGGAACATGTGGTGACGGTTCGCCTCAGCGACTAGCGGCGGCGGCTTCTCTCCCGTCGGCCGGCGCATCTTCGGCTGCTTCGATCTGTTGCAGGCCGTTGCGGGCGCTGGCCCGAACGCGGTCGGAGCGATCGCGCGCGGCGCGTTCAAACAATGACCGCGCGCCCACCCGATCGCCGGCTTCGACCAGCAGCCAACCCAGCGAGGCGCTGGCCTCGCCGGCGCGGGCCGATTGCGGGAATCGGCTGACAAAGCTGGCGATGGCGGCGCGCGCTTGCTGCCGCTGACCGGCGCGGCCCAAAGCCACCCCGCGCCAGAACAGGGCGTCCTCGACGATGGCGTCGCCCGGCACGCGTCGTTCGAGATCGGCGAAGGCGGCGGCGGCGGCCATGAAGTCGCCCTGGCGAAGCAGCATCCAGCCTTGCTGGAAAGCGGCGCGATCGGCGGCGGCGATCGTCGGCGCGGGCGGCGGCGGCGCCGCTGACGCCACCACTGGCCAGCGGGCGCTTGCTCGCCGCGACGACGGTTGTATCGGTGGACGTGACGCGGCTTCGGGCGGCGTGACCAGGGCGGGTTTTTGCGGTGCGCGTTTCGGAGCGTCGGTGGCCACCAGCGACGGCGCAACCGGTGTCGGTGGCGACGCCAACCATTGATCGCCTTCGCCCAGTCGGGTCACCCGCTTGTCGCCGATGCTCACGTCGACCACGCCATGATGGACGTGCACCGATTGCAGCCGATTGCCGGCGGCCGTGATGTCAAAGTGCGTGCCGCGCACCTCGACCGTCGCGTCGCCCACCATCACGCGCAGCCGCTCGGTCGGGGCCAGCGGCTTGACCTCGAGATCGATGGTGCCGGATTCCAGGCGGATGATCTCGTCACCGCCGGTTTGCGCGCGATCGTAAGCCGCTTGTCCGATCACGCGCACCGAGGCGTGCGACGCCGACGCCGCGGGCGCGGGCGGGTTTCGCGTTCCGTGATAGAGCGACGCCAGCAAGGTGCCGGCCCCGATCGTCAACGCCAGCGCCGCTGCCGCCGACCAGCGCCACGGTCGGCCCATCGACAGGGCCCGCCGCCGCGGCCCCGACGCTTCCGAGCGCAACGCCATCACGATGCGCGTGCGCGATGCCGCCGGGATGATCGGCGCGGTCAGCGTGCGGGCGCGCCGGCCCAGCTGCTCCAGCGCCCGCAGCTCGGAGGCGCAATGGGCGCACGATTCGACGTGCGTGGTCTGTGCGGCGGTCAATCCTTGCGACGCGGCTTGACCCAATTTCCATCCGGTCGGGCATTGCGCCGATCGAAAGCGCCGCCAAAAATCTCCCGTCGTCATGGCCCGTTCCCTTCCATCAACGCGGCCCGCAAGCGCGTGCGTGCGTCGTGCAGCCGCCTCCACACCGTTCCTTCGGGAATGCCCAGCGCTCGGGCCACGTCGACGCCACGCAGGCCTTCGATCTCGCACAGCGTGAAGACCAGCGACAGATCACTCGGCAGCAGAGCCAGGCTGCGTTCCAGGCGCGAAAGAAACTGGCTGCGCACGGCGTCTTCGTCGGGCGGGTCGGCGGTGGTTCGCCAAAGCGCGTCCGTCGCCGCCGCCACCATCGATCGCCGTCGCGATTCGCCGCGCACGTGGTGGCGCATGACGTTGACGGCGATGCCCAGCAACCAGGTGCTGACCGCCGCCTTGCCAGCATAGCCAGGCGCTGACCGAAACACTTCGATGAAGGTCGACTGCACCAGATCGTCCAGATCCTTGGCGTCGACGCCGCGGGCCCGGCCAAGGACGCGGTACACGCGATCGCCGTGGCGGTTGAACAACTCTTCCAGCGCCACCGCCTCGCCGCGCGCGCAGGCGGTCAGCAGATCTTCGTCGGACAATTCCCGGTGCGCCTGCCTCGCGCGGTGAAGCAAAAGCAGTTTTCCGCTGGTCTTTCCCGACGTGTTTGCGGTCATGGTGTCACCACGCAGAATAACCCCAAGCGAACGTGGCCGGCCGGCTCGCCGATCAAGATGGCCCCCTGATCGTCGGTGGCCTGCGAACGGGCAAAGGGCGACCAGGCGCCGCCCAGTTCGGCGGCCAACGCCGTGTGCGGTCCGAGCGGCCAGCGGCCTTGCAGGGAAACTTCCAGCCGCAATCCGTGGTCGTTCAGGACCGAGGCGTCGCGCAAAAGACCGCCTTCGGTGCGCGTGCGAAACCACCCCGCCCCGACGCCGACCGCGGGGACAATCAGAAAACCACCGGCGTCGTGCAGCCACGCCGCCGTCGCCAGGAGATCGACATCTTCGCGCAAGACAGTGTCCGGCTGCGAGGCACCCGTCAGGTCCGCGTCGCGCATCGAGCGCAGGCGTGCGCCCGCGCAGATCGCGCCCGCCCGCACGCAGGCGCCCAGCGTCACGCCCAGCCAGACCGATCGATCAGCCGCCAGTGACGTCTCCGGCCCGCCGTGCAGGTGGACCCGGGCAGCGCTTTGGAGGCCGGGCAGCGAAAGGGGGAGAGCACCGGCGCGGGCCGTCTGGGCGTCTGGCGCCGGCACCAGCAGCATGGGGTCTTCGTCCAGGGTCCAGCTTTCGATCAAACTGGCGGCGGTTCTGGCTTCAGCGAAGACGCGGGTGCTGGTGCGTCCCGATTCGTCTACCGTGGTCAAGGTGAACCCGGTCTGGTCGCGGTGAGCTTCGATCCGCGCCCGGACGGTCCGGGCGGAGCACCGCGGTTGCGGCGACACTCGGACGCCGTGTTCGTTAAGAATGATCTTGATTGATTCAACAATGGCGGGCGGGCCCTCCAGCAGAGCCACCGGCTCGCAGACCGCGGCCGGCGATGCAATTGATCGTGGAGGCCCGATCAACGCGATCAATAAACCGATCAGCGGCGCCAACAACAAACGCGCCCGCTGGTTTGCCATTCCACTTCTCGCTTGATTGACGTCGGCTCAGCGTAGCGTAAATCCGTCGCCAGCGATCAACCGGCCCGCGCTGTAACCGCTGTTTCTCCGAGGACACCGGCCAGGCGAAGGATGGGGACGTCGCGGGCACTTATCCTAGTGCGCTGCTTGGCTCTAGGTCGAAAATCAAGCCAAGATTTCGCGGTTGGCGAAAATGGTGCCGGGTCTTGAAGGTTTCGGGCGCGGCCGACGGTATTGCCATGGACCTGACGGTTCCGCTCTGTCCAAGGTCCTAGTTTTCCTTCTGAAGAATTCCGTTCCGGTCTGGCCAGACATGCTAAGTTCGAATCAAGCAGCTTCGGGGAGGCGGAGTGTCGTGGCTGGTGTGAGCACCCCGAACGCGGCGGATTTTTTTCCGCCAACGGACTTGGGCTCAACGTCGCATTGTTATCGCGGCAGCTTTATTCGGGTGGTTTGGCTGGAAGGATTCTTTCGGGGGGCGGAACGATCACAGTAGGAATGACGTCGAACGAGACGTCTCGTTGGCTCCTTTTCTCAGTTGGAGGCGAAAGATGTCCAAAGTCAGCCCCGTCGGAATTGCGGTGACGGCCCTGGCCAGCCTCACTTTGGCGGCTTCGTGCGGGTTGCAGGTCAAGTATTATCCGGACGAGGAGCCAGGCAGCGGCGGGTCCCCGGTCGGCAGTGGCAGCGGTGGCACCACGGTCGGCAGCGGCGGCACCACGGTCGGCAGCGGCAGCGGTGGCTCAAACGGCAGCGGTGGCAATTCCCAGAGCACCGGCAGCGGCGGTCAGACGGGTGGCGACGGAGGCATGCCGACGACGGGCAGCGGCGGCGCCGGCATGGGCGGCGTGTCGGGCATCATGGTGAACATCGGCGGCACGATGGTCCCGAAGGAGAAGGCCATCGCCTTCATTCACTTCGGTCACTCGAACATGGCGGGACGCGGTCAGGCGCCCGCCAGTCTTAAGCCATACTTCCTCACCGACGTTGATCCGCACGCCTGGATGTATCACGCGTCCGGCAACAAGAAAGGGTTCCTCCCGGCCAATGAACCTTTTACGGCGGGCGACGCGACGAGCTTGCAAGAGAACGACGGCGGCCCAGGAACACCATTGGTCAAGCAAGCAGCCGCGATGGCGCCTGGGTATGAATTCATTTCAGTCGGATTTGGCCAGAACGCGCTGTTCTGTCGCAATTACGCACCCGGCGGCACGTATTACAAAGCGGCAATGGCCGGCCCGATGGCCCTCAAAGGCCAAGTCACATTCGCCGCCATTGTCATCATGCTGGGAATTACCGAACGTCACGGCACGGCGACGGACATTCAAAATTACCCGATGTGCATCAACAGCATTGTCACGCAGATCCGCACCGACCTGGGATTGCCCAATCTACCGCTGATGATCACCGACTACGAGATGACCGCCAACACCAGCGCCGGCGAGGATCTGACGTACAACGGACCGTTCGGCAGCCAGATCCTGCCGCGCATTCACACCATCCCGTCGTTTATCTCCAAGTTGCACCCCATCACGTACATGCCGCCAACTGGGATGAACCCGGCGGTCATGAACTCGGCGCTGGTGCCGACAGACAAGCTGGCGTTGAGAGACGATCACCACTTTCAGCTCGACTCGCACAAAACCTGGACCCAAAACCTACTGGACATCATGAAAGAAGCCGGCTGGTTCCCCTGGGCAGCGCAATAAACGTTGCGCGCTGACAGCGAGACCACGGCGATCTCCGTCGAGAAATTGCCATCCCCACTCTTGCCAGGTAAATCGTTCTCACGTACGGTCTGATTTCTTGCGGGCCCAATCGGCAAGCAACTGGTCGAAAGGAACCGCGGGGATGCAACACGCGAGTTTGGCGGCATGATGGCTGAGAAAAGTTCACGCAACGTTCTTTTATCCCTTCGGCAGCAGAGCAAAATCCAGACAGTGCGTTGGGCCGTTGCCGCCGTGTTCGTTGCGGCGGCAGTGGCGACTTATCCGACGGTGGCCCGCCGCCTGGTCGCCGGAGATCTGAGTGCGCGTCTATCCGGAATCGAGCATCACCTCGGCCGCACCTGTGATGTCGCTGTCGGCGACGAAGCGACCAGTGCTTTGTCGATACGGACCCGGCGGCTCGGAGCCTTGCTCTCAAGCTGGCAGACAATAGGCGGCTGCGGCGCCGGCGGTTCGGGTTCGGGCGCGGCGATCAAATGGATTGGTCGCAATGTGCACGGTGGTCTCTTCAACGTCACAGAGACGACCGGCTATTTGCATCTGAATCCCAGTCCGCAGGATTACGACGCCGGCGGTTACAACCTGTCGAGCACCACGCAGATAAGCCACGACCTCAACGAGAAGTGGAACGTCGGCGCGATCATTCCTCTCACGTACAAGGTCTACAACGATTACCGGCGCGTCGGCATGAATCCTCGCAGAGACGTCACGAACGGCGGTCTCGGCGACGCCAGCCTGCTGATACTGCGCAAGCTCGGCGAGATCAACGACACCATCGTCACGTTGACGGTCGGCTTGCCGACCGGCGCGTACAAGGCCGAGGTTCCAGGTGACGGCACGACGATCAGTCAGGAGAAACAACTCGGTTTTGGAAGGCCGAACGCCACTCTCACTCTGGATCATGTCTTCGATGAGATCTGGGGGTTGATCGTGACGGGCGGGACCGCCAGCTATCGCGGTGGTCGCAACTCGCTGGAGAGTTATCGCGCGCCCAACGCCAGCGCTTATGCCTATGCCGGATATTTTTTGGGTCCGTTCGTTCCGTCGCTTGGGCTGACGCTGACGGGCTTTGCGTCCCACGACCAGGACGTCAACTCGGATCAGGACACGCCCCTCGTCACGCTCTCACCGACGGCGGCGGTGGAATGGTCCAGCGACTACCTCGCCATCCTTCTGGGTGGTTCGGTGCCGCTGGGCACGAAATATATCAAGCCCGGCGAAGGGGTGAAGACGCTGCCCTGGCAAGTCTCTCTCGGCCTATCGATCTCGCCGTTCTAACTGTTCCAGCATTCTGGTGGCGTCGGCGTCTGTGGGATCGACGGCCAGGGCGCGTTTGAGAAACGCGATGGTTTCTTTGACGTCGCCTCGCTGCAAGGCCAGCGCCGCTAGCAGATCCAGCGCCTGAACGTCATCCGGATCGGTGCGCAGCAGCTTTTCAGCGATCGCTTGCGCGCCGGGGGCGTCGTCCAGGCCCAGACGGCTGTGGGCGCGGATGAGGTCGGCGTCAGCGGAATCCAGCCCCGCCACGGCGCGATCGGCCTCGGCGAAAATGCCCACGCTCAACTCCAAGATCGCCAGCTGCAGCCGCGCCGCCTGGTGCAGCCGCGGCTGCTGGCCGAAGCGAAGGGCCAGCTCGCTCAGAATGCTGTCCGTGGTCTCCGGCTGCGCCAGATCCACGGCCGGCGTCGCGGCCGATGACGTGCGGGCGAACAGCGTCTCGGTCCCGTCGGTGTAGATCAGGGTCCAGGTCTCGCTGGCATAAAGATGCGCGATGAGGCCGCGGTAGCGATCGGGGTACGCCGTCGGCAGCGCGACATAGTCAAAGTGAAAACGCTGCTCCCAGGCGTCGAAGCTGTCCGGATCGTCGGCCAGGGCCAGGTATTCGGTGAATTCGTCGGCGGTGCGCAAGACCAGGCGAGTGTCCATGTACGGCCGAAAACGCGGGTAAAGACGCCAGATCAAATAGCCGCCGTAGTTGTCGGCGGCGAAGATGGTGCCGGGGCCAGCCTGCCGATCAAGAATGCCCACGCTTTGCACCGGCGCGCGCCAGGGCGCCGCCTCGCGAATGGTCGGCTCGCGGATGGCGGCGATCACGGCGACAGTGGAAAGACCGACCGGCAACGCCGCCGCGCCGGCCAACACCCAGCGCTGGCCACGTCGCCGCCGGCCGAGACCAACCCGAACCGATTTAAAAGCCGGGGCGAAATTGAAAACCGCGATGGGCACGCCCAGCCAATACAAAAGCAGGATATTTCGGTTGGCCAGGATGGCCAGCACCACCAGCGCTGCACCGAGCAGGCAGTGACTGGCCACCAACCGCCGCCGAGCGGCGACGAAACTACCGGCGAAAAACGTCAGAAACCAACGCAAGTGCCAGAACGATTCCCGCGCCGCCAGCGACAACGACCAGGGCGGCACGTTCTCGGCGATGTTGGCCGAGTAGACGTTGCCGCCTCCCGGAATCAGCCGCAGCAGAAGCTGCCACGCCAGCAACGGGCCGCGTAGGCCGTACGGCGTGAGCAAACAGGCGAGCGAGCACAGCGCCAGGCATGCCGCCAGCCAGCGCACGCGTGTGGCGCTGGTGGGGGCGTCGGCACGGTCGGCTTCATTGGCGGCGATCGCTGGCCAGCGCCGCCCGACCACCACCGCCACGCTGGCGCCCGCCGCATAAGCCGCCACCAGCGCCGGTCCCAGGGCAAACAAGCCTTGCAGGTTGGCCCACAGGATTTGCAAGAGCGGCAGCCACAACAACGCGCGCGGCGGACCACCGCGCCGAAACGCCTCCAGCCGACGAAAAAAGATCGCCACCAGCAGCAACGTCGGGATCACCGGCCGCACCAGCAACAGCGGGCGGGCGACGAAAAGCGCCGCCACCAGCGCCACCGAAAAAAGCGGCTCCGCCGGTCGCGCTGCTGGCGAATCGACGATTGCCGCGCGCAGGACCCAGGCGCCGGCCGCCACCAGTACGCCCTTCGCCAACACCAACGCCGCCAAGCCGCCGGCGGCGAAAACAGCGTAAGCCAGTAGCTGAAACAACCAGTGAACGTCGACCCACGGCCGCCCGGCGGCTCCCGACGAAAAGGGATCCGTCCACAAAAGACCGTGCGTGCGCACCATTTCGCGTCCGGCGGCCAGGTGCCACCAGATATCACCGTCGGCGGACGGCGCCCACGCCACCACGAACGTGGCGGCGACTAACCAGGCCGCCAGCGCCGTCGACGCCCGACCGTTGCTCACGAGCGACCGCAGGCAGACCACCGCAGGTGCGTCGCGGCCACCGACGCCGGCATCAGGCGGGATTGGCCTCGAGGCACCAATAGCGCACGCTCTTGCGGTCGGTGGCGGCGTATTCGTCGATGAGGGCGCCTTTCCAGACCTTCTTCAGGTCGGCGGTCAGCTTCAGCTTGTGCGTGTCGCCCTGGTTGAAGCTGCGCAGCTTGCCGCTGGTGTGCTTTTCTTTGATCTTGCTGCGGGGCTGGCGCGGCTTGTAGTGCGCGACCAGGATGGTTTGCTTGTCCAGCGGGCCACCGATGACCTCGTACTTCATGACGAAGGCATAGTCGTACAGATCGTCGGGCGGGAACTTGGTGGGGATCTCGACCAGCTTGGCGGTGACCACCAGCGGATCGGCAAGCGTTTCGGCGCGGGCGGGGGCCGCCGCGACAAGAACCGCCAACACGGTCGCAATGGTCAAACCACTGCTCAGGGATAGACGGCGCCAGGCAGACGAATGATGCATTCTGCGGTTCCTTTCCTTTGCTTCGGGGCGGCGGTCAATCGCCCGGGCGGCGACGCGCACGCGGGTTTGACCCTACGCGAGGGGCCCGCACCCTGGCAAGCGCCAGCGACCAGGCGGTCGGCCCGCGGGCATGGCGGCGATTGCCTTCTATTGACGGGGCGTGGCCCCCGAGAATTCACGGGTCTGTCACCGATTCGTCACGAGAAGCTCGTAACGTGACCGCACCGATGACGGAAACAGTCTCTACCGGTCGCCGCGTTTTGGTCGTCGAAGACGAACCGGATCTGCGCGAGCTGCTCAGTTTCAACCTGCAGAGCAACGGATACAGCGTGGAGACGGCCGAGTCCGGGGCGGTGGCCATCGCTCGTCTGGACGCTTTTCTGCCCGATGTCGTGCTGCTGGATTTGATGCTGCCGGATATGTCCGGCACGGAGATCTGCCGGCGCATTCGCAGCGCGGCGGACGGCCGCCAGCCGGTGGTGATCATGCTGACCGCCAAGGGCGAAGAGATCGATCGCGTGGTGGGGTTCGAGCTGGGCGCCAATGACTATGTCGTCAAGCCGTTCAGCATGCGCGAGCTGGTGCTGCGGGTGAACGCTTTTGTCCGCCGTCGGCGTCTCGGTCCAGAGCCGGAGGTCGACGGCAAGACGCGCGGCAAGCGGCGCGCGGTGGCCATCGGGCCGCTGACCGTCGACACCGACGCCCATCGCGTGTTCGTGGGCGGCCAGGAGGTTCATGTCAGCGCGCTGGAGATGCGCTTTTTGTCGTACCTGGTCGATCACCGCGGGCGCGTGCGGTCCCGCGACGATCTGCTGGAAGACGTCTGGGGCTATAGCCCGGGCGCGACCACCCGTACCGTCGACACGCACGTCAAGCGGTTGCGCGATAAGCTGGGCGCCGCCGGAGCCTTGATCGAAACCGTGCGCGGGGCCGGCTACCGCTTGTCCGACGCCGAGGAGCCGCGACCGCTGGAAGAGTAGGGCGGTTCAACGCCCGGCCGAGAGATGCTAGAAAGAACGTCGATGGCGCGCGTCTTGGTGGTGGAGGACGAACAGGACCTTCAGGACGTCATGGATTACAACCTGCGCGCCGCCGGCCACGACGTGTCAGTGTCGGCGCGGGGCGGGCCGGTGCAGGCGCTGGTGCAGCAGTCGCCGCCCGATTTGATCCTGCTGGATCTGATGCTCCCGGACATGTCGGGGCTGGACGTCTGCCGCACGCTGAAAAGCCACCCGCAATGGCGGACCATCCCCATCATCATGGTCACCGCCCGCGACGCCGAGGTGGACCGTATCGTCGGCTTCGAGCTGGGCGCCGACGACTATGTGGTGAAACCCTTCAGCGTGCGCGAGCTGATGCTGCGGGTGCAGGCCATCCTGCGCCGCAAGCGCGCCGAGGCTCCGGCGGTCGCCGCCGGCCCTGTCACCTTCGGGCGCCTCAGCCTTGAACGCGACGTGCCGCGGGTTCTGGTCGACGGCCAGGAGGTCCTGTTGACCGCGCTTGAGCTGAAGCTTCTGTGCACGCTTTACGATCGGCGCGATCGGGTACAGTCGCGGTCAGTGTTGCTGGACGACGTGTGGGGCGTCAGCGGCGACAACACCACGCGCACCGTCGACACGCACGTCAAACGCCTGCGCGAAAAACTGGCCGCCGCCGGCGACTACATCGAAACCGTGCGCGGCATCGGCTATCGCTTCAGCGGCAGTGTACCCGACGAACGTTCCTAGTCCCGCTTGGGCGGGCGAGCCACGCGGGTGGCCTCGTCGGAGGTGTCGGAGGGCTTGCCCACCGGCGTGGTGCTGGTGATCTCCGCCGCTGGCTCCGGGGGCGCTGCTTTTGGCGCCGGCGATGCCTTCACCGTCACCACGTCTTCGCCCAGCTGAGTCAGCACGTCGAAGCTGCGGCGGTGCCAGTCGCGCACCGCTTTGAAGTGAAACGCGATCTGATAGCGCCGGTTCACCATCGACTGCACCGTGGTTATCCAGGTGACGATGGCCATCAAGCACGACGAGTTGATGAACTCGAGACCGCTGACGTCCACGCTGACCGATTTGACGTCCATTCGCGACGCCTCGGCGTGCACGTCAATCAGGAATCGGTCCATGATGTCTTTGACGCTGAGATCGGCGGTCCCGGAAAATCGAACCGCAATCTCGGTTCCATCGAGCATCGCCTCCGCGTTGAAGGTCGGATGGTGAATAGGTTTTATCTGCAGCGAGGGCATCACGATTGGTTAATCGGGAGACAACCAGAGGTCAATCCTGGCATGACTTTCGGTGCGAAGATAGAGCTACCAAATTTACGGCAGCAACCAGGATGGCCGATGTGTGTCGGGCATTACTGGCCGGGTTGCGCGGAGGCGCGATAACGAACAATGACGAACGTAATATCGTCGTCCTGGCGGAACATCCAGTTCTTCACCGTCGTCATCAAGTGATCGCGGATGGCTTCCACCGGCTGGTCGTGGACTTCACCCAGCGCCGCGCACAGGCGATCGATGCCCAGTTGTTTGCGGTCTTGATTGGCGGCCTCGATGACGCCGTCGGTGTACAGCACCAGCACGTCGTCCGCGGACAGGCGAAATTGTTCGTCGACCATGCTCCGTGGAATATTGGGAATGGCCGCCATCCAGATGCCGCGCGTGGCGATGAGTTCGCACCGTTTTTCTTTGGCCCGCCAAACGATGAATTCTTCGTGCGCCCCGGCGTAGGTGAATTGCCCGTTTCGCTCGTATCGTAACAGCGACAGCGTGGCGTGTTCCTGCTGGCCCAGGCGTTTGCGAACGTTGTCGAACAGCATCTGGTTGAGCACCCGCAAAAGCTCGCGCGGTGAAGCGGCCGGTGCCTCGCGGGTCAACGCCGCCAGGCCGCTTTGGATCATCAGCATCACCAACCCCGAGCCGAGGCCGTGGCCGGCCACGTCGCCGATGCCCAGCCAGCAGCCGTTTTCAACAGGCACCACGTCGTAGTAATCGCCGCCTACCTCCGTCGCCGGCAGCATGGTGGCGGAAATTTCCAGGCCCGGCACGTCCAGCACGCGCGGCAGGATCGACGTCTGGATGCGCCGGGCGATCTCCATCTCCCGCACCAGGCGTTCTTTTTCTTTCAGGCCTTCCTGCGCCTCTTCCAGCTGGCGGATCTTTTCTTCCAGGCCGGAATAAAGGCGGGCGTTCTCCAGCGAGATGGCGACCTGTGAAGAAAGAATGCGCAGCACCTCGACTCGTTCGCGGGTGAACATGCCAGGAGCCAGGTTGTTTTCCAGGTAGACGATGCAGCTGACCCGACCCTGGTGCATGGCCGGAAAGCACAGCACCGACCGCGGTTGGGTGCGCTGAACGTATGGATCGGCTTTCAGCTCGGCGCTCTTGGAGGCGTCTTCGTAAAGAACGCTGGTCTGATTGGCGGCGGCCTTCTGCACCACCACCGCGGAGATGTCCGGGTACGCGCCCAGCGGCCGATCGATCGAGATGGCGTCTTCCGCGTCGTCGATGTGGCGGCGGGCCACCACCCGCAGGGTCCCGTCCTCACCGGCGAAAAGGATGACGCCGATCTGGGCGCCAGCGCTTTCGACCAACGTGCGGGTGACCTTCTTGATCAATCGGTCGAGGACGATCACCTCGCCGATCGATCGGGCGCTCTTCATGATCGCGGCGACGTCCAGGCCCTCGGCCGATTCGTTGGGCAGGCGCACCGCCTCGAACTTGCGTCCCTCGTTGGTGCCGCTCCGACGGGTGGTCGGGCCCAGCAGGGCGCCGAACTCTTGATCCAGCTGGCTGACTTTTTCGGCCGCGCCCCAGCGCGAGTAGGCGTACCGCGCCTGCTTCAGATACGAGCTGGCAATGAACGGGCGCTGGCGGCCGAGGTGGTATCGTCCGCCGAGCTCGTTGGCCAGCGCCTCGACAAACAGGTTGCGCGCTTCGCGCGCCGCAGCCACTGCGCGTTCGTACAGATCAACCGCGGCGTCCTGCGCGCCGGCCACCCGTGCGCACTCTGCTTCGACCAGCAGGTGTTTGGCCTCGAAGTTTTCTGGACAGTGGGTCGCCCATTGCGCCAGCAGCTTTCGTGACGTGCCAAGCTCGTTGCCGCCATCGTCAGCGTCGAGCGGCAGCGGCTGCTCGCCACGAGCCAAGGCGATCAGCGCGTTCAAGGTGTGGTGCTCGGAAAAGAGCAGCGATCCCAGGGAGTGCGACAAGATCTCCGCCGAGCGCGCCACCATCTCGGCCGCTTCGTCCAGCTTGCCGAACAGATAGAAAAGCTGCGCCTTGGTCAGGTAATACCAGTGCAGCGGCGTCTTGATGCCCACGCCGCGCATGTTGATCACCGTGGCCTGTTCGTCGAAGTCGTCGCCGTCCAGGCTGGTGGGCGCAGCGGTGAGGCCGCTCAGCGCCATGCCGGCGCGATCCACGCAGGCCATGAAGTCGATCATCTCGCGGTACTTGGCCTGGCGCAGATAGGCCAGGCTCTTGGCGGCGTCGGCGCGCACGCGATCCAGCGCCTCGCCTTTGATCCACAGGGTGGCGGTGTGCAGGCACAGGGCAAAGCTCCCCAGCACCACGTTGCCGGCCTCGCGCAGGTACTGGTGACCGTCAAGCAAGTGCACCAGCGATTCGTCCGCCGCGTGGGTCCAGTGTCCGATGAAGCAGCCGTAAAGCACCCGGCTGACCCCTTTCATCTGCACGTTGCCAAGCTCGTCGGACAGCGAGATGGCCAGCTCGCCATAGCGGGCGCCCTCCTCGAACGATCCGAACTCCCAGCCCAGGATCATCCCGTAAACGGAATATCCGCGCACCGATTCGGAGGCGTGGCCGTACTGCAAGGTCAGCTCGATGACCAGGCAGTGCATCAGCGCGTAAAGGCCCTGATCGGTGAAGTACGCTGGCGGCCCCAGACGGTTGAAGACGCGCATGATGGTCAGCTTTTCGCGATCCGCCATGCGCGGCAGGCGCAGCAGCTGCTCGGTGCTGAGATCGCCCAGGCGTTGCCGGGTCTCGATGATCGCCTCGGTCACCACCGCTGGCGGCGGCTTGGCGGAAAGCTCGATGTCGAACAAGGCGAGGGCTTCGATGCCCAGGCGGATCGCTTCGGCGGGGCGTCCCCGGTTGGTGCGCATCGGGATCTTGATGTCGTAGACCGCCGCCCGCTCGACGTTGCTGCGCAGGTGGATCGACGCTTCGTCCAGCAGCTGCTCGGCGACGTCGAAGTTGCCCGAGAGATATTCGCAGTCGGCGCATTCCAGAAAAAGCTGGCTGGTCTCCGCGTACTGATCTTTCCAGGCCCGCGGCGGTAGGTTGGCCATGGCGTGGCGCAACGACCGCGCCGCCACGTCATACGCGACGTTGGCCTTGGCTCGAATACCGGCGCGCAGGTTCAGGGTCACGGCCTGGGCGCGCTCGGCCGCGTCGGTGATGAGATCCCAGGCCTGGTTCAGGTGGTCGACGATCTCGAACAGGTAATCATTGCCGTCCGGGTGGGCTTCACGGGCGCGCTGGATCAGCAGGCGGGCGATCCGCAGGTGGACGCGCTTGCGGGCGTCGTCGGCCAGCATGTCGTGCACCGATTGCTGCACGCGATCGTGGACGAATCGAAAGGCCACGTGGGCATCGGGAAGCGACGCCTCGAACAACCGGTACGACGCCCCCACCAGGGTGACAAAGCCCTCGGCCAGCGCTGATTGCAGCTCGGCCGCCAATACGGCGCGCGACTTTTCGCTGACGATCGAGAGCGTGCGCAGATCAAAGCTGGACCCGATGCAGGCGGCGATCTGCAGCGTCTCGCGCGCCGCCTGAGGCGCTTTCAAGATCTTGGCCCGCATCAGATCGGCGATACCGTCGGTGATGCGCCCTTCACCCAGGCGCGCCGGGTCCCAGGTCCACGACCCCAGACCGTGCACGAAGCGGATCACCCCTTCGCGGCTGAGGTGGTCCAGGTACTGGTTGACGAAGAACGGATTGCCGTCGCAACGCTCGCACACGATGCTGGCCAGCGCCGCCAGATCCTGGTGCCGCCCGCGCAGACCGTCGGAGATCAGCTGGTGCACGTCGGCCTTGCCGAGAGGGCTGACCTTGATCTGATCGACCGGCACCCCCATTTGCGTGCCTTCGTCCACCAGACGGGCCATGGGCTGATTGGCGGCGACTTCGTCGTCACGGAACGACCACACGAAGAGAAGATTACTGATGAGGCCATCGAGGAGAATGGCCCGCAAGAGGCGCAACCCGGCGGCGTCGATCCATTGCACATCGTCGAAGAACAGCACGAACGGCTGGCCGAAGCGGCAAAACAACCGCACGAATCGCCGGAAGGTGGCGTTGAAACGGATCTGCGATTCTTCCGGATCAAGGGCGGGCACCGCCGGCTGCCCGCCGATGATCGATTCCAGCTCGGGCACGATGTCAATGATCACCTGGCCGTTCGGTCCCACCGCTTCGAGGATCGAATGCCGCCAGCGAGCCAGGCTCTCGGCGCTCTCGCTTTCAAGCTGGCGGATCAAATCGCGGAAGGCCTGGGTGAACGCCGCGTACGGGATGTTGCGGTTCAGCGCCTCGCACTTGCCGGCCACGAAGAAGCCGCGGGTGGCGGCGATCGGTTTTTGGACTTCCTGCACCAACGCCGACTTGCCGATGCCCGACGGACCCGACACCAGCACCACCCGTTTGTCGCCGGCGCTGGCCCGATCGAAGGCGCCGAGGATGATCTCGGTTTCGCGCTGCCGGCCGTAAAGCCGATGCGGAAGCTGAAAGCGGTCGGAAGCGTCGTTTTCGCCCGGCGTGAAGACGGAGATGCGGCCCAGGTGCCGCAGTTCTTGCAGGCAGCGCCGCAGATCGGCGCTGAGGCCTCCGGTGCTCTGGTAACGCTCCTCCGGCGTCTTGGCCAAGAGCTTGAGGACGATCGCGCACAGCGATTCGGGGATCTGCTCCCGGCGGGCAGGCGGGATCTGCGGCCGGCGCGCGATGTGGTCGTAGACCAGTTCCAGCGGATCGCGCGCCTCGAACACCGGCGCGCCCATCAACACCTCGAACAGGATCGCCCCCAGCGAATAAAAATCGCTGCGGTAATCGACCGGCCGGTTGATCCGTCCGGTTTGTTCGGGCGCGATGTAGCCCAGCGTTCCTTCCAGAGCGTTCGGCGCCACCACGTCCTGCGTCTCGCGGCCCACGCGCGAGGCGATTCCAAAGTCGATGATCTTCACCGACGACCGATCGGGCGCCACCAGGATGTTGCCGGGGTTCAGGTCCTTGTGAACGATCCCTTCCTGGTGAATGGCGCCCAGGCCCTCCAGCACCAGCAGGAACAGGGACAGCGTGCTTTGCAGGTCGGGCGGATCGGCGCGCGGCAGGGCGTGCAGCGGAACGCCCGGGTAATCGTCGAAGACCAGATAATGGCGCTGGTTCCGCTGCGAAAACTCCAGGGCCCGCGCGACGAATGGATGGTCGATGAGCTGGGTGATCTCGTATTCGTTGCGCAGGCGGGCGATCTGATCAGGCGTCGGGTACTCGGCGCGCAGGAACTTCAGGACCACGGGCGCACCATCGCTGATGCGCACGCCGCGATAGGCGATGGTGCGCGCGCCCTCGTCAACCGGCTCGTGGATCTCGTAGCCGCCGAGATTCGTGGCGGTGGGCGGCGGCGGCGGCTCCCCTCGGAGAGGGGACGTGGTCACAGCGCTACGCACACCGCCTTGATCTGGGTGTAAAGCTCGATGGTCTCCGGGCTGCTCTCGCGGCCCCACCCCGACTGCTTGTACCCGCCGAACGGCAGCGCCGTGTCGAAGATGTTGTAGCAGTTGATCCAGACCGTGCCCGACTTCAGCGCGGCGGCGGTCTTGTGCGCCTTGCTGATGTCGCGGGTCCAAACGCCGGCGGCCAGGCCGTACATGGTGTTGTTGGCCTCGGCGATCACCTGGTCGGCGTCCTTGAAGCGCGCCACTGTCACCACCGGACCGAAGACCTCATCGGCGACGACCTTCATGTCGGGCGTGGCGTTGGTGATGACCGTCGGCTGCACGAAGTAGCCGGGGCGTTTCACCCGTTCGCCGCCGGTGGCGACCTTGGCGCCGCCGCGGCGGCCGGACTCGATGTACCCGCACACCTTGTCCAGGTGCTCGGGGGTGATGAGCGGGCCCATCTGGGTCGACTCTTCGATGCCCGCGCCCACCTTCAGATCGGCGGCGTACTTCACCAGGCCGTCGACCACCTGGTCGTAGATTTTCTCCTGCACGAACAATCGCGCGCCGGCCACGCAGCATTCGCCCATGTTGACGTAGGCGGCGAAGCCCGCGCCCTGCACGGCGGCCGCCACGTCGGCGTCGTCATAGACGATATTGGGCGAGTTGCCGCCCAGTTCCAGCGTGACCTTCTTCAAATTTCCCGACGCCGCGCGCACGATCGAACGGCCCGCTTCCGTTGATCCGGTGAAGGCGATCTTGTCGACCGCTTCGTGGGCGGCCAGAGCGGCGCCGGCTTCTTCATCGCCGGTGACGACATTGAACACGCCCTCTGGGAACCCGGCTTCCAGGGCCAGCTCGGCCATACGCAGCGACGAGGCCGGGGTGCGCTCGTCGGGTTTCAGCACGATGGTGCAACCGGCGGCCAGCGCCGGCGCGATCTTCATCGCCCCCAGCAGCATCGGGAAATTGAACGGCGTGATCAGACCCGCCACGCCCACCGGCTCGCGCGAGGTGTACGAGTGGTACTGCTGCCCCGGCGTGTACGGGCAAGAGATGGTCATGGTGTTGCCGCGCACCTTGGTGGCCAACCCGGCGAAGAAATGAAACTGCCCCAGCGTCAGCGGCACGTCGACGTAGCGCGAGGCCATGATCGGCTTGCCGGTGTCCAGCGTCTCGATCTCTGCCAGCTCGCCTTGGTTCTTCTCGATCAGATCGGCCAGCTTCAGGATCAAGCGACAGCGCTCGTATGGCGTCATCTTCGTCCACGGACCGGAATCGAACGCCTTGCGTGCCGCCATCACGGCGCGGTTGACGTCCTCGGCGGCGCTTTGCGGCGTGCTGGTCAACACCTCGGCGGTGGCAGGATCGTACACCTTGATCGTCCGCCCGGAGGTTGCCGGCAGTCGCTCCTTGCCGATGATGTTCATTTGGGGACGGGACAGGAAATTCCTGGCCGCCGATTTGGAGCCTGCGCTGGTCGTGTCCATGAGCTGTCTCCTTGAGTCGCGGGGAGTTTACTTTAGTATCATCATCAGCATTCTAATCCAGACTCTTGAGCCTGAAATGTAAACGGCTCAAGTGCGTTTTCCCGGCGCCGATGGTTTTATGACGGTGATGCCTTCCAGTGTGTGTGGATTACGGTTACAGCTCCGACTGGACGCCGATCCAGTGTTGGTGTCCGTCACCCGCCGTTTCATCGAGGAGGCCCTGAAGCGTTTCGTGAGCGACCGCGATCTGGTTTCGAGGGTAGCGATGACCGCCCACGAGCTTCTGGAGAACGCCGCCAAGTACGCCCGCGACCGCAACGCCGAGCTGGCGGTCTCGCTGGACAGCAACGGCGGCAAAAACCAGGTCACCCTGCGCTTGTCGAACGATACAACACCGGCCCACATCGATCGGCTGCGCCAGATCTTCTCCGAGCTGGACGCCTGCCGGGATCCTCTTTCGCTGTATGTGGAGCTGATGCGCCGGAACGCCCGTCGCACCGACGTTTCCGGCCTGGGTCTGGCCCGCATCTTGGCCGAAGGCGAGATGACCTTGGGTCTTTCCGTCGATGGAAGGACGGCCACCATCGTGGCCCGCGCGCCGGTGGGGACGTAAATCATGGCTGACGACGTACTTACCGCTTCCGCTTTCGATTTCAACGCCAACGCCTCGTGCGGCGAGGACGGCATGAACGTCAAGATGGTCGGGACCGCCGACATGGCGGTGCGCCCGGTGCTGGATGATTTCTTCGCCCGCATTCACGCTTCAGCCGTTAGCCATCACGTGCGCGAAACCATCCTGGATCTCCGCGGGCTGGCATTCATGAGTTCGTCCTGCCTGATGGGCGTGGCCTTTTGGATCAGCAAGATCCAGGAACTGCCGACGCTGGACCGTTACCAGCTGATCTTGGTTTCGAACCCCGAGGTGCCCTGGCAGAGGCGAAGCTTCAATGCGCTCTCACGCCTGGCCAGCGACCTGGTCAGCGTGCGCCTCTAGTCCGAACGACCGCCGCGCGCGTTCACTGGCGATCGCGGCGGGTCAGATCCGGCCTGACGAATTCGATCACCTTCGGTGACGGCCCGCGAAAGTCGCTGTAGCGGATCCAGGTCGGTTTCACCCGGAAATACGTGATGTCCGGCCAGCTCTCCCGCGTCCGGCCGTCGGGGAAGTGGGCGAAGTACGCCGCCTTGACCGCGACCAATTCGGACCCTACAGGCTCGTCGGCGATACCTTCGTACTGGACGGTCTGCTGGTCATCCCACCCAATCACCACGGCGATGCGTGGGTCGCGACGCAGGTTCTGGCATTTGCGGGTGGGAATGTTGGTGTCGAAGCACAGCTCGGCGCTTTCGCTGATGGCCACACCGATCACCGCCGCCTGGGCGGCGCCCGACAGCGACGTCGACGCTTGCACGGCCCACCGGTGTCGGCGAATGAAGGCGATCAGTTCCTTGGCATCCACACCATGATGGTAGCGCGCCATCCACCGCGTGCGCGGGAATATGGCGACCGCCCCGCCGCTGAGACACCTGGGGGGAAAGCGAACGATGAGTCACGTTCATATGGCGATCCTGCTGGGAATTGCGCTGCTGCTGGCTCTGCTCATCGCCTGGTTCCAGACCCGCCGGCTGTCGCGCCCCGATCTGACGCTTGAGCGCTGGCGCGAGGGCGTGAGCGCGGGCTGGCGTCCGACCCAGATCCTCAACGTCACCATCGCCGAGACCGGCGAGCGTCTGTTGCTGGGAGCGATCGACTGCCCGACCCACGCCTGCGCGCAGGGCGGCGCTTCCTGGCGCGGACAAAGCATGCTGGATCTGTACGGCGCCGGCCGACGGCGGCGCGCCTGTCCGCGACGTTTCCCTGGGTCACGCCGCTGTCGCGGGCGCCCGACGGCAACACCGGCTATCACCTGGCCGACGGCGGTTACTATGACAACTTCGGCGTCGTCACCGCCATCGAATGGCTGACCAGCGTGCATGCCGCCCACAGCCTGGCCGATCTGGTCGACAAGGTCTTGCTGGTGCAGATCCGCGCGTCGGAGGACACGCGGCAAGAACCGGCGGGTGGGCGCGGGTGGTTTTACGCCACGCTGGGACCGCTGGTGACGCTGGTGAACGTCAGCACCACCAGCCAGCGCAACCACAACGACGCCCAGTTGATCGGCCTCAAGGCGCTGCTTTCCCAGCAGGAGATCCCGCTTGAGACCGTCGAGTTCGAGCTGGACATCAAGGCGCCGCTGTCCTGGCACCTCACCGAGCACGAAAAAAATCGCATCACCGCGCAGTGGTCGCGCAGCCCGGGGATCGCCGCCAAGCGCGAAAGGCTGGCCTGCCTGTGGCGGAACCCCGCGGCGCGCTGGTCCGACGAATGCCACACCCGATCCACCCATCGACTTGCAAAGCCAGAAGGGCCCGGCACAGCTTTTCAAGCAAGTCGAGTCAGCGGCCGCGCAAGCAAGCCCGTGTCGCTGGACAGCCCGCCCGCCGACGACGACGAGCGCGACGACGACGGCACCGTCAACGCGGCCAGCGCGGGTGCCCTTCAGGCGTCGGCGCCGGCGTTGACCAGGAACCCGCATGTCCGCGGCGATCAGTGTGTAGCCGCCGAATGTCCGGGGAGCGAAAGCCTTTGGAGCTGGGCGGCGATCTCGGCGTCGGCGGGGGCCAGCCCAGTGGCGCGTTCCAGGACGGCGATCGCCTGGTCGTGACGACCAAGTTGCACGTAGACGTCGGCCAGGTTCTTGTGGGCGTTGACGTTCGTTGGATCCAGCAGCACCGCCCGCTCGAACTCGGCCAGCGCCTCCAGCGGGCGACCAAGCCGGTGGGCAATGGCGCCCAGATCGTTGCGGACCAGCGCGCACAGGCGTTCGACGTCGGTCAGCGTTCGCAGCAGACGGGCGGCCGCGTCTAGCTGGCCTATTTCCGCCAGCGCCACCGCGCGCTGATAGGTGGCCTGGGCAGATGCAGCGGGCGCGGGCGCGGCGATCGGCGGCGCCACGTTCGGCGGCGCAGCTTTGCCCGGGGTAGCAACGCCGGGCGAGACGCCGTCGATCTCGATGATCTCGGCGTTGCTGCCAGCGAGAGATTCCGTCGGAGCTTGCCATTGCGGCAAACCCGCGCGGTGCGGCCAACGTTCTTTCTTCGGCACGAAGACCCGGGGAAGGGGCGATGATCGGGCCAGCGTCGCGCGGATGGCCGCTGTCACCACCGCCGGTGAGATGTCCTGCACACAGTGGACGGTGGCATAGCGGCAACTCCACCGGCAGCCGTAACAATCCAGCGGCAAGCTGACCACCGAGGTCTGCGGCGCGTACGGCAGGAAGCGTCCGTGATACCCGCCGCCGAGAACGATCACGTTGGACGTGCCCACCGCGCAGGCGAGGTGACCAAGGCCGGTCTCACCACCGACGGCGACGCGGCAACGGCGCAGGATGGCGGCGCTCTGTCGCAAGGTGGTTTGCCCGGAAAGATTGTGGGCGATCTCCGCCTCGGCGGCGTCCAGGTTGGCCTGGTTCGCCGTTATGTCCTGGGCCGCGCCCAGCGCCACCACGCCAAGCTGTTGCTCGCGGCACAACTCGCGCAGGGCGACGCCGTAGTGTTCATAGCGTTGCACGCCGCTGGCGGCGCCGCCGAACAAGGCGACGGTGCGATGCGGGTCCAGGGCGTTGTCGCGGAAGAAAGCCTCGGCGAACCGTTCGTCCTCGTCGGTCAGCCAGACCAGCGGCGCGGCCAGCGGCGCGGCCTCGATGCCGATGCCGCGTAGAAAAAAGTCGTGGCGCGCCAGCTCGGGCAGATGCGCCGGACCGTTGGCGACGAGATCGGTGTAAAGGCGGTTGTTCTTGTCGCGCACCTCGGGCGGCATATTTTCCAGCCCGCCTTCGAACGCCACCCGACGCGCTGCCTGCGTGGCGTAGCTGACAAAGTCGGTCAGCGCGGTCCGCGAATACACCGAGTTCAAACACAGATCGGCGGCGCGCGCTTGCAGGCCATGGATCATCGCCTCGCGATAGGCCGCCTCTCGTTCGAACTTGACCAGGTTGAAGGTGACGATCTCATCGACGAACGGGCAGGTCTGGTAAAGCTCGGCGGCGATGTCCTGGCAGAACACGCTGATCCGCGCGTCGGCGAAAGCGGCGCGGATGTGGGGCAGCATCGCTGTCGCCAACACGTTGTCGCTGACCGCGTCTGGACGAACCCAGAAAATATGGCGCGGGGACGGAAAGCGAAGATCCATTTGAGCTCGACGGATCGCAGCAAGGGGGGTGCCAGTCTCGGCGGCCAGTAACGCCCGAACCTTTGCGGTCTTTCGAAAAGTCGCGGCGTCAAAATTGCGACGAGCGCCAAAGGTCTGACGACATTCGCCGCCGTCGCGAGCGGCGCTGGCCAGGTAGACTGCGCCGGTGAGCCGCCGTCCTGCCGCCGTCGATCCGTTGCGCGATCCCGCCGTCCCCGAAGGATTGTCGATCGATCTGCTGAAGGACCTGCACCTTTTGACCCGGGACGGTCAACTGAACGCCGACGCCCGCCGCAAGCTGAAGCAGATTCGTCACTTCATCGGTTTGCTGAAGCCGGCGCTGGACGACGTTTTCGCCCGTCATCCGGCGCCGGCCATCGTCGACTGCGGAGCAGGCAAGAGCTACCTCGGCTTTCTTCTGTACGAGCTGGTGATCGGCCCGGCCGGGCGCGGCCAGCTGACGTCCATCGAATCGCGGCCCGAACTGGTCAGCGACGGCGCCGCGCGCGCCGCCCGCTATGCGCAGGAACGGTTCCGATTCGTCAGCGGCCACATCGCCGACGCCGGCGTTGTCCTGCCGGCGGCGCAGGTGGTGGTGGCGCTGCACGCCTGCGACACGGCTACTGATGACGCACTGGCCGTGGGGATCAGCAAGGACGCCGATTATCTGGCGGTGGTTCCTTGCTGCCAGGCCGAAGTGGCGCGCCAGCTGGAAGCGCCGTTGCCGCCGCCTGCCGCGCGCGCTCTCAGCGACCAAGCCATCATCCAGCATCCTCTGCAGCGGCGCGAGTTCGGTTCCCACCTGACCAATGTCATCCGCGGCCTGTGCCTGGAGGCGCTTGGTTACAAGGTCACGGTCACCGAGTTGGTGGGCTGGGAGCACGCGCTGAAGAACGAGCTGATCCTGGCCAGGCGCGTGCGGCGATTCGATCAGAGAGCCGCGCAGACCCTCGACGAGTTGCTGCGGCGCTGGCAGGTGCGGCCGTCATTGGTGGAAAGTCTGCGCCGGCAGGGGCGCGATCCCACGGCGCCAGCCGGCGCGTCGCCTTGACGGTAGGGCGCTGGTGTTTCTATTTGAATGGTCATGACTGAAACAGAAATCACCCAGAAGTCCGAGGCTGTCTCGCCGCTTGCCGCTGATCGGCCCATTAACCTGAAAGTGGTCGGCGCCGATTTGCTGCTGGCGGGACGATTTGATCACTGGCGCCCAGTGGGCGTGAGCAACTGGGACGACGGCCGCGCCAGCGCGCACCTTTTGTTTGATGCCACGGCGACGTCGGGGCGCGCGGCCACTCGCGTGAATCCCGATCTCTTGTCGTTCGTGGCCAAGACCGTCGAGCCGGTCGATTCGAACACCTATAAGGCGAAAGGCATGCTGCGCGCCGACGGAAGTCAGCGTGCGGCGGACGCGATCATCCAGACCCCGACCGGACATTCGCCGTTCTTCTTTCTGACGCTGGGCCTGGAGCGCCAGGCCTTCTCGGGCCTGTGGACCGAGCTGCAAGTGCTGGCCAGTCAAACGGCGACGGACGGCGAAGCGGAGATGCGCCCGCGCGCCTGGCTGCGCCTGCCGGTGCTAGCCGCCGCTTGATGCTTTAGGGCGCGTCGGCGTCGCGTGCGATTCGATGGCCTCACCGTGGCGCGGTGATGTCACGGCGCGACCTGCGGCTTCGGTCCTGCGTGGCGGATCACGCTGAGCACGCGATGCCCGGTCTTCCACACTTCGTCCAGCATGCCGGGCGGTTCGTACCCGACCAACCGCACCACCGCCGCCTTGCGTCCGTCCTGCATGAAGGTGGACACGCTGGCCAGGCGCATGCCGTGGCGCTGCGCCAGTTGCACCGCGAAGGCCACCGCGTCTTCGGTCTGGGTGACGTCAAAGGACAGGCGCAGGCCGCTTTGATCTTCTCCCAGCAGGGCGATGAAGGCACGAAATAGATCCGAACGCGTCACCACGCCGACCGTGAGGTCGCCTGAGAGAACCGGCAAGACGCCGATCTTGCAATCGTTCATCAAGCGGGCGGCGTCCTCGATGGCCAGGTCCGACGGCACGCTGATCACCGCCTTGGCCATCGCGTCGCTGACCGGCGTTTGCAGATTGGCAGCCGGGATACCCAGCGGCGTGAAGGGATCGACGCCCGCCGGTGCCGCGCGCAGCACGTCACTGCGGGCCAGCACGCCCAGCAGGCGGCCGTGGTGATCCTGGACCAGCAGGCGCCGCACGTGATAGCGCACCATCCGCTCGACGGCGACGGCCAGTGTATCGCCGGGAGCGATGGCCAGCACGTCCCGGGTCATCCACTGGTTCACCAGCATCGGCGCTTTTTCAGTCTGCCCGCTCGGGCGCAGTGAATTTGTAGCCGGAGCCGCGCACGGTGACGAAGAAGCGCGGGCGGTCGGGGTCGGCCTCCAGCTTGGCGCGCAGCTGGCCGACGAAGTTGTCGACGGTGCGCAGCGTGCAACCGTTTTGCATGCCCCACACCGCGCGCAGAAGCTCTTCGCGCGAAAACACCTTGTCGCGGCTGCGGCAAAAGAACGTCAGCAATTGAAATTCCAGATGGGTCAGGCGCACCGGCGCGCCACGCCGAGTGACCGAGCGGGCGTCGAGATCGATCACCACCTCGCCGAAGGCCGTTGTCTTTCCCCCGGGCGCTGCCGTGGCTGTTGACTCGCCGGCGGGCAGGCTGTCGGCGCGCATAGCCACCTGGCGCGCCCGCCGCAACACCGCCGCCACCCTGGCCAAAAGTTCGGCCAGGGCGAAGGGCTTGGTCACGTAGTCGTCGGCACCCAGCTTCAGCGCCGCCACCTTGTCGAATTCGTCCTGGCGCGCCGACAGCACGATCACCGGCACGTGATCGCCTGCCTCGCGCAGACGTTCCAGCACCCACAGGCCGCTCTGCTTCGGCAGCGAGATGTCCAGCAGCACCAGCGCCGGGGCGGTGGCGGTGATGCGCTCGTGCGCGGTCTCACCGTCGGCGGCCACTTCGTAGCGATAGCCTTGCAACTTGAGGTTCAGGGCCAGTCCGGCGGCGATGGCGGCGTCGTCCTCGACGATCATCACCATCGGCCCGGGTGCGGGTTCGCCGGCGGGCGCGCTCATGCCGCCTCACCTTCCCAGCGCGGCAGGACGATGCGGAATTGCGCGCCCCGATTTAGCTGCGAACGGACCTCGATCTTGCCCCGGTGGGCTTTGACGATCGCCTGCACAATGGCCAGGCCCAGGCCGCTACCGGTGGTGCCGCGATCGACAGCTGCCGACCCGCGTTCGAATTTTTCGAAGATGATGTTCTGCTCGTTGGTGGGGATGCCGATCCCGTTGTCCGTGACGGTGATCCACACATGACGGCTGTCGGCGCCGGTGGTGACGTCGATGCGTCGGGTCTCGGCGTCGGTGTACTTCCACGAGTTCGCCAGCAGGTTGGCCACCGCCTGGCCGAGGGCGCTGCGATCGCCGTGCACCATCAGATCGGGCGCCACCTTGACGTGCAGGTCGACGCCGCTGCCGACGCTGATGGCCTTGAAGGCCACCAGCGCCTCGTCGATCACCTCACCCAGCGCCACCGGGCGGCGATCGAAGGCGGCCCGGCGCGACTCGATCTTGGACAGAGCGATCAGCTTGCCGACCAGCGCATCCAGACGGGTGAGCTCCTGGTGCACGACGCCTAAGCAGCGCTGGCGCTCTTCCGGATCGCTGATGCGTTCTTCGCGCAAGGTGTCGATGAACAGGCGAATCGAGGTCAGCGGCGTGCGCAGCTCGTGCGAGACCGACGAGAGAAACTCGTTCTGGATGGCGGCCAGCCCGGCGCCGCGGGTGACGAAGATGGTGCCCAGGACGTACCCCGCCAGCGACGTCGCGCAGAAGGCCAGCACCAGGATGCCGGAGACAATCGCCACCGACTTCGATCCGCCCGTGACCACCAGCAGGACGCCCACCAGCGTCATCAAAACGGTGGGGACCAGCGCGGTGATCATGAAGATCAGCTGCGCGCGACGGAGGAAGTAGGCGGCGGGAGAACGAAGCCTCACGGCTTTCAGTTTGCCAGGAAATTTACATCGTGGGGATGACAGGCGACGGTTTGCGCCGCGGTCGGACGGCCCTAGCCGATGGCGGGCGGCGGCTGGGTCAGCGAATCGACCACGCTGGCTGGCGCAGGGGCGGACACTTCGGCGTCGGCGGTGGCGGCCACCAGATCGGTCGGCGGGCGGCGCAGATCCCAGATCAAGCCCAGTGCTGCCCACACCCGCAGCACATAGTACGTGACGTCGATCTGCCACCAATGAAACCCCTGGTTGGCCGAGCTTTGATAGTGGTGGTGGTTGTTGTGCCAGCCTTCGCCGGTGGTCATCACCGCCAGCATCCAGTTGTTGCGCGAAAGATCTTCCGTGGCGTACGGCCGGTTGCCGAACATGTGCGACAGCGAATTGATCGAGAACGACCCGTGCCACAGCAGCACCGTCGAAACGAAGAACGCCCACACCAGACCGAACGCGCCGCCGACGAGGTAGCAACCAAGTGCCAGCGCCACCGCCGGCAAAAGACAAACGTTCGACCGATTCAGAAAGCGCAGCTCGGGAAAGCGCGCCAGATCGGCCACCGCTTTTTCGTCGGTGGCGTTCCAGGTGCTGCCCAGGATCCAACCCACGTGCGAGTACATGAACCCGGTCAACTTGGCCGAGTGCACGTCCAGCGCGGTGTCCGAATGCTTGTGGTGCCAGCGATGGTGGGCGGCCCACCACAGGGCGCCTTTTTGCGCCGCGCTCTGGGCGCCCAGCGCCAGGAGGAACTGAAACGCCCGCGAGGTCTTGAACGATCGATGAGAGAAGTACCGGTGATAAGCGGCGGTCACCACCACCATCCGGCAGAAGTACGACAGCACGGCCACCGCCAGGCCCCACCACGACCAGCCGACGTAAAAGATGCCGGCGATGGCGGTGGCGTGAATCAGCCAGAAGGGGATGGTGACGGGGCGAAAATAAAGCCGCCAGCTCGTGTCAGGAAGCGCAGGGGATTGTGCAGCGGTTTCCATTTTCCCTTGATATCGCGAAGGGTGTCACCGATGGGCCATCCGTTGGTCACGGTTCTGTCATGAGCCGCCGGATCGTTTCTGACCTGCGTGGCATGCAGCAGGGGACCGAAGCCAAGCCGAATTTGTATATGATCTTCGGCTTTTGTCCAGCGACCTCGGCCTAGGGCTTGGCCAGGGAGCGCCTGTGGGACTTGGCCGCGGCGGGCTTTTCCGGCTTGGGATCGTCGGCCTTTTTTTCGCCGGCGTTGTCGCTGGTCTCGTCGGTGTCGTCATCGACGGAGTCGCCGCTGGAGGGTGGGCCGGCATCGGCGCGGGCGGCGGCGGCGGCGCGGGCGGCGGCGGCTTCGGCGGCGGCTTCATCGGCCTGGCGTTTCTTCTCGTCGTCCTGGGCCTTCTTGGTTTCGGCGGCGATCTCGCGCTGCATCTCTTTGGCTCGTTTTTGCTCGCAGGCCATCGGTTCGCAATCGCCCGGGCACATACATTTTCCGTTCTTGTCGCCGCAGAAGCAGGCGCCGGCTTCGGTGCGATAGCAGCCGCAGGCGTTCACAGTGACGCCGGCCGGGACAGCGGGCGAAGAGGCCGAGGTTTTTTTCCCTTTCGCCACTTTGGGCTGCGCGGCCACTTTGTCGCCGCTGTCTTTGGCGGCGCCGACCGAGGCCCGACCGCCCACGACGCCCACGGCGATCGCCAGCAGCAAGATCGTGGTTACCAGGCTTCGCTTCATGACACTGTCTCCCAACTTCGCGACCGCATGACTTAGGTTTGACCTACGTCTAACACAGACGCTTGTTTCTGCGTAAAAGAGACGAGGAATGGGAGGCTTCTTCCCGCCCAACTGTCGCCGAATCAGCCCGGCGAGCGGGGACGGCCCGAGGTTGTCTTCATCGAACGTCCGCCACTGACTTTCAACAACGCTTCTGGCCGCGGCCCGTCATAACCCAACACTTCGCACAGTCGTTTGACCATCTCTGAAAATGCCGCTTGCAGCGACTGTTCGTCGCGAATGGGGCCGAACAGCCGGGCGCCGGCCATGGTCCCGTGCCCGCCGGCGGCGCCGTCGCGCCCCACGATGTGGCGCATCACTGATCCAGCGCGCGCCTCACTGGCTTCGGTGCGCAAAGACAGATAGGCACTGCCGTCATATTGGCCCACACACAGGACAAATCGCGCCGACTCATACGACAGCAAGAGGTCGGCGATCTCGGCCACCAGGTCGGGATAGCCCAGCGTGCCCAGGTTGACGGCGACGATGTCCTGGAAGACCTGCGCCGATCGCAGCGCGCGATCCAGCGCCACAAAATGCGCCCGCGGCACTTTCGGGTGGGTCATGCGGTAAAGCACGTTGTGATCGACCAGCGGAACCAGTTCGATGTAAGCGGAGCGTTCGGCTTCGGTTGACTCGCGGCCGAGGTCCCGGGTCTCGGTACGCAGCGCGAAGAAGAACGCCGTGGCCAGACGAGCGTCGATGAGGATGTTTCGCTGCCGCAGGTATTCGAAGATGATCGTCGACGTCGCGCCCAGCGCAGGCCGGATGTCACACCAGGGCGCTCGCGCGCTGCTGGACCGCGGCGGGTGGTGGTCGACGACCACGTCGATGCGGTGGCCGGTCGGCAGCGAGTTGTTCCCGGTCTCGGGCTGGCTGTCCACCAGGGCGATGGCGTCAAAGCCGTCGGGATCGACGCTTTCCACCGGCGTCAGATTGATGTGCAAGTTGTCGACCATGGCCCGGTTCTGAGCCCGGCCGACGATTCCGCCGTGGGCCAGCGTGGTGACGGTACCCAGTTCATGATCCAGCAGGTACTGCAGGCCCAGCCCGGCGGCCAGCGCGTCGGGATCGGGGTTGTCGTGCATATAGATCAGCGCGGACTTTCGCCCCTGCAGTCTGGCCAGCGCCTGTTCCAGGTGAAACGGTTCGCTGACAGCCGGGACCGTCATGACAGTCGGCTTTGTTGGGGCGACGGAGGTGGTTCTGACTTCATGGGGTCAGCGGACGGATAGAAAGGTTGTCGAAGTATACGTCCGCTTCCCAGTCATTGACGGCCAGGTACTCGTGGCCGGGCCCGTTCAGCGGTTCGGGATCGGTCCAGGTCAGGAACGGTTGGCCGTCCAGCTTCCAATCCAGCAGGCCGCCTCTGCGGGTGATGGTCCAGTGGTAGACGCGCCCTGGTTCGACCCGCACGTCCTTTCGTTCGGCCTTGCGTCCTTGGTCGTGCTCGTTATTTCGGCAGATGACATCCAGTGAGTTGTGCCAGCCGCCGAAGATCATCACGTAGCCGGTGGATTCATAAGCGCCGCGATCGGCGGCCGCGGATTGCCCGTCGCCGTAAAGCTCGACCTTGAGGTCGCCGGCGGCGCTCTTGGACATCACATCGACGTCGATGACGGCGTTGACGGGCAGCTTGCGACGCAGCCAGGCTGGGTGATTGTAAGCGTTCTTGACGTTCAGGCGGCCGTCGCTGATGCGGTAGTCGGCGCCGGTGTTGTTCCAGGTGGCGCCGAGATCGATCCGCTCAAAATTATCGATGAACGGTTCGTTGATGGGCGGGTCCTTCGCCCGACAGGCAAGGCCGCTGCTCAAGGCTCCCAGAAGAGCCAGCCCGACGCGCACACCCTTCCCACGCATTTCGGCTGACAAAATACCGTCGGCGGCTGCTTCCAGCAAGCCGGATGGTCGGCCTTGACCGTCGGGTTCATGCGCGGCGGGCGGCGTCGCGCATTTCGAACAACAGACCCCAGCGAATGCCGCGATCACTGACCCGCAGCGCGGCCACGTCCGCGCGCTGGGCGATGCCGCGCAGGATCAGGCCACCCGCGAAGATGACGTCCGCTCGGCGCGGGTCGAGACCGACCATCCGTTCGCGCTGGGCCTGCGTCGATCGCCCCAGGCGCAAGAGCTGTTCGTCCAGGGCGTCGGCGGTCAATGCGAAGCCGTGCACGCGGGTCGCATCGTAAGACGACATCTGCATGGCCATGGCGGCGAAGGTGGTCACCGTGCCCGCCACGCCGACCAGGGTCAGCGTCTCGCGTGGACGGAGCGCGGGCTTTCCCCGAGCGGAGTCCGTCGCGGGAGGGTTCGGGAACCCTTCCAGGGTGCCTGACTGGATGGGCGGAAAGGGCACCGGGGCCAGGGCCGCGCCGATTTCATCTTCGATCGTTTTTCGTTCGTCGGACTGCACTGGGTCGTGGTGAATGTAGCGTTCGGTCAGGCGCACCGATCCCAGCGGCAGGCTGGTGTGAAAGCGGACGTCGTTCTTGTGGGCGAGGACGATCTCCGTCGAGCCGCCGCCGATGTCCACCACCGCCAGCCAGCCAGCCGCCGCCTCGGCGGGGAACGATTCCAGCGTGGCGCGGAAGGTGAGGGCGGCCTCGCGATCGCCGCCAATGACCTCGATTGGCTGTCCCAGAATGGCGGCGGCCGGGCGCAAAAAATCGTCGGCGTTGGCCGCGCGGCGCAAACCTTCGGTGCCGATGGCGGCGATGGTGGCGTGGTGTTGCTGCGCAATCGCCGCATACGTGCGCAGCGCCGCCAGCGTCGCTTCGATCCCTTCGTCACCAAGTTTTCCCGGCGATCCGCTGCCGCTGACGTTACCGATGCCGCGGCCGAGGCGGGTGATCTCGGCGCGTTCGTCCAGCACGGTGACCGCACCGCCGGCGTCCACCTGAGCCACCAGCAGCAGCGTGGTGTTGGTGCCGATGTCGATGGTGCCGAGATTCACGCCTGACCTTCCTGTCAGCGGCCGCGCGGCGCGGCCGGGGCCGGGCCCCACGACGGCGAGGCGGCGGCTCCGCGCCAAATCTGCACCTCGTGGCGGGTCTCCGGATTGGCCACGAACAAGCCGCCGCGCGACGACGCGTACACCAGCAAGCGTCCGTCGGGCGACCAGGCCGGATCCATGTTCGAACCTTTGCTCTGGGTGACGCGGTCGATCTTTCCGGTGCGCATGTCGAGGATGAAGATGTCGAACACGCCGCGTTCGTCGCGACCGGTGAAGGCAATCAGGGGTTTGTCCGCACGCGGGTTCCAGCGCGGCGTTTGATTGTATTTGCCCTGGAAAGTGACGCGCTTGGGGGTCCCTCCCGACGACGGCATGACGAAGATCTGCGGCGTGCCCTGGCGGTTCGACACAAATGCGATCTGCGCGCCGTCGGGCGAGAACGAGGGCGAGCTGTCGATCGATGGGCTGCTGGTCAGCTTGCTCTGGACGGCGCCGTCGCTGGCGTTGATGCGGTAGATCTCTGAATTGCCTTCGAAGGACAGCGTCAGCGCGATGCTGCGCCCGTCTGCGGACCAGGCCGCGCCGGTGTTCAGCCCTTGCTTCTGTGACAGGCGACGGGCCCGCCCGCCGCCCGCCGGGACCACCCACAAGTCCGGGTTGTTGCGCAGGAACGACGTGAAGGCCACTTCGTTGCCGCTGGGGGAAAAGGCCGGCAGCACGCAGTCGGCGCCCATCTTGGTGAGCACGCTGACCCGCCCGCCGTCCATCTCCAGGCTGGCGATCTCGTGCGACGAGCCGGTGCCCGACAGCGCCACGGCGATGCGCGAGCCGAAGACGCCGCGCTGGCCGGTGAAGTACTCGACGACGTCGTTGGCGAACAGGTGCACGGTGTCGCGCACGTCGCCGGCGCGGTAGGCGCGCGAGATCACCGGCGCGTCGCCACGGCCCAGGACGTAGAGGCGCGCCTCGGTCTCGACGCCGCCGCCGGCACGCGATGATTTCATCTTGGCCACGCCCTGCGCGCCGACCTGCGACCACAGCGCCGACGAGAAGCCCAGACCCTCGGCCTGCAGCTGAGCCGGAAACGACGTCGGATCCAGCAGGCGAAACAGGCCGGTGATGTCCAGATCGCGGTTCAACCCGTCCAGCGCTTGCTTGGCCAGATCGCTGTCGCCTTGCGCGTTCGGCAAGGCCAGGCGAAACAGATCGCGTCCCGGATCGGTGATGCGAATGTGCGGCAGGTCGTCATCGCCGCCGGTCGCCGAAGGTGGTTGCTGCGCGTGCGCCGTGGTCGAGACCAGCAGGGGCGCCGCGGCGGCCACCACCAGGCAAGCAAACAAGGCGGAGCGGGCAACGTTCATTTGATGTCCTTTCCGGCGAAGTCGATGGCGAACCCTCGGGCGGCCAGTTTTCGCACGGCGGGCGGCGGAGGCGGAACTTTTCGAGTGGCGGTGATGGCGGCGGTACAGGAATCGTCGAAATAACTGTTACCCGACGGATGCAAGAGGCGGCTGTCGGTGATGGTGCCGTCGGCGCCGACGCGGATGCGGATCTCCGCGGTCAGCCGGGCCAGCTCGGCGTCGGAGACCAGGCCGCTGGGTTCGGTCCAGTTGCGGCGGATCGCTTCGAAGATGGCGGTGGCGTATTCGTCGCCGGCGCTGGCCTCGTTGGCGGTGCCGCGCTCGGAGCCGTTGAGCTGGCCTTCGTCGGGTTCGGGATCGGCCAGAGCCTCCAGCTTGCGCGCGCGGTCCAGGGCGCGCCTCAGATTCTTGGAGATCTGCGGGTTATCCGGCCGCGGGGCTTCGGGCGGGGCTTTGACGGCGTTGGGATTCTCCGACACTTTCAGCACCGGCGGCGGCGCTTGCGGCGTCGGCGGCTCCACCACGCGCGGCAACCAAAATTTTTCACGCGGCTTTCCCAGCTTGACCAGCTTGGCGACCACGAAGTCGCGCGGGATTTCCAGGGGCGGCGGCGTCTGGCTGTGGGCATAGCGAACCGCGCCCAGGACGGCCCCGTGCAGGACCAGGGTCACCAGCAGCCCAGCAAAATTGCGCCGCGGGGCGCGCCGATTGGTCCGTTCAGGCACGCGCTCACTCCAGCGGGTCAGTCACCATGGCCAGCTTGTCGACGCCGGCTTGCTTGACGGCGGCCATGATCTTCACGACGTCGCCGTAGATGAGGTTGCGATCGGCGTGCAGGTACAGCTCGTGATCGGCGTTCAGCTTGGCGTTGCCGCGCAGGACCTTCTCGACATCGTCCCAGGGGATCTGCAGCTTGCCCAGAAAGACCCGCTTGTCCTTGGTGACGGTGAGGATCAGCTTGCCCTCGTCGTCGGGGATGGTCTGCGCTTTGGCCTCGGGCAGATCGACGTCGACCCCGGTTTGCAGCATGGGCGCGGTGACCATGAAGATGATCAGCAAGACCAGCATGACGTCCACCAGAGGGGTCACGTTGATCTCCGTGAGCATCGACCCCTGGGTGTTGCCGCCGCTCATGGCCATTAGAAGAACCTCCGGCGCACGATGTTCAGAAAATCGCTGGAGAAGGCCTCCATGTCCGACGAGATGACCCGGATGCGCCTTGAGAAAAAGTTGTAAGCCATGACGGCCGGAATGGCGGCGACGAGGCCGATGGCGGTGGCCACCAGCGCCTCGGCGATGCCGGGCGCGACGGTGGCCAGGTTGGCGGCGCCCTTCGATCCGATGTTCCGGAACGAGTTCATGATGCCCCACACCGTGCCGAACAGACCGATGAACGGCGCCGCGCTGGCCGTGGTTCCCAGCAGCGGCACACGGCTTTCCATCTCGGTGATGGCGGTGGTGCGCGCGCGATCCAGGGCGCGCTGGATGCTTTCGATGTCGCCCAGCATGGCCTCGCCGGCGGGCTCGGCGGACTGCTCTTGCCGGCGTTTTTGCAGCTTGGCCAGCTCGGTGTAGCCGGCGCGGAAGACCTCGCCCACCGGCGACGGCGGCGACGCTTCGGAGATGCGCCAGATCTCGTCCAGGCGGCCGGTCTTCCAGAACACGTCCTGGAATTTCGTCGACCGAGAGGCGGCGTTGGACAGGTACATCGTCTTCGATCCGATGACGAACCAAGACGCCACCGACATCAGGATCAAAAGCCCCAGCACGCCTTTGACCACCGGCGAGGCGCCCAAAATCAGCGAAATGATGTCCAGGCGCGTCTCGGCCCCGGCCTGCAAGATGAGCGGCAACATCAGCGAATCACCTCCGTGCGTGCGCGATGAGAATCCATTGCCCGTCGCAGTTTGACACGAGGGCCGCTGGTTCCTAGTTTCCTGGCAACATGAGTACCAGAATCTCCACCAGCTTGGGACCTGTCCTGCGTTTCCGCAGGGCGGCGACGGCGACGGCGACGGCGGCGATGCTGGCCTCCGTCGGGCTGGGTGGCGGCGTCGGGTGCGTCAGCATCGATGGCGGTTCGGTCGAGTTTTCGTGGGTGCTGCGCACCGCCGACGGTCGCGCCATCGGCGACTGCGGCTGCAGCAACCCGCCGGTGGCCAGCGTGAGGCTGAACCTGCGGCTGGTCAGCGCGGCCGGCACCGACGAAGGCGCCATGCCCTGTGCCGGCCGGACCCAATGTCAGTTTTCCTGCCAGCGCCAGACCGGGGCCACCCCGTTTGACATTCCCGAGACCAAACCCGACCAGCTGTACCTGGTCTCCATCGACGCCCTGGCCGCCGACGGCTCCGCCCTGCCGACGATCAAGACCCCGCCGCCGGTGGCGCGAAGCGTGGTCAGGGGGCAGCCGACCGACATGGGCGCCTTACTATTGGTGACGGAATGCGCGGACGCATGTTCGGGTGTGAATGGTCAGGGGGTGTGCGCCCGTCCATGAAAATGACGAACGACCGTTGTGATCGCACAATGCGAATCAACCATAGGAGACGGCCATGACACGGGCGACGTTTGGAAAGCTTGGGGCGCTGGTGCTGATCGGTGTGACCGCGACGGCGATTTCGGGGTGCGGAGGGGGAGGCTGTCACGGCGAGGTGGACATCACCTGGACCGTGGTGGATTCCAACAACACGCCGATCACTTGCGAGCAGGCGGGCGCCGCGACGGTCTTGCTAAAAATGGACGACCACGTGTCGCCACCGTTCCCGTGCAACGCCTACCAGGGGCGGGCACCGGGACTGGCGGTCGGAACGTATACCGCCGCTCTGCAGTTGCAGGACGTCAATGGCAATGTGTTGTCGCAGACGCCCGACATGCAAGTGCCAATCAACGCCGCTTGCGGCGCGACGGTTCTGCCGCAAACGGCTTTCGAAGTAGCGACGCCCTGAGCCCGCCGGTGCTATAAGCGGCGGCCATGCAAGCGGGCATGCGAGTTTGGGCGGCCGTCGCGGCGGTTCTGGCGCTGGCGGGCGGCTTCGGCTGTCACAGCGACGGCAGCTATCAGATGACCTGGTCGTTTTCCGCCGCCGCCGACGGAACGCCAGTCATGGCGGACGCTTTGGCCTGCGCCAGCAGCGGCGTGTTCTCCATTCGCGTCGTCGGGACCAGCACGGAAGGCGACGGCGACGAAGTGGAGACGCCGTGTGCGCCGGGCCAGCTGACGCGCGGGGTGCCTCCCGGGACATGGTCGTTCACCGTGACCGCGCTGGACGGCCGCGGGCGCTACCATGGCGATCAGTTTCCCGAGCCATCCGCCGACGCCGACGCCGAGGCAGATGCTGGCATCATCGACTACTTGCAAGCGATGGCGGGTCCCGCGACGGTGGTGCGCGATCAGACCGTGACAATTCCGGTCGTCATGCTGACACCCGGGCCGACCTGCAGCGACGGCGTCGACAACAACGACGATGGCCGTATCGACCTGGACGATCCGACCTGCAGGGGCAATCCCGACGGCACCGAGGGCGCCGCGCTGCCGCTGCCGCCCTCGGACGCCGGGGCCGACGAATCTCCTTGAGGGAGGGCTGCGGGCAGGTGCGCCGCATCTGGCGCCCCGTGGTCATTGGGTTAAGCTTGACGTATGCCTGAGTTGCCGCCGGGGCGGCGCCCCTCGTCCCCCTCGGGGTATCCGTCGTGGACCCGCCCGATCCGCGAACGCTTGACCCCCGCCATCAAGGCGCTGGTCATCGTCCAGGTTCTGTTGTTCGCGTTCTACAAGCTGGTGCCGCAAAGCCACACCCTGTTGGCCGAGCATCTGGCCCTTGGTCCGGGGCTTTTCGCGGGCGAAGTCTGGCAGCTTATGACGTCGCTTTTTCTTCACACCGACGGCGTGACCTTGCTCTTGAACCTGATCGGCCTTTGGTTCGTCGGGGCGTTCACGGAGCGCACCAGCGGGACACGCCGGTTCCTGCTGCTGTTCCTGGGCGCCGGGGTGCTGTCGAACCTGGCGATGGCCGGCGTGGCGCGCCTGGGGATGTATCAAAACGGCGAGATATTCTTCGGCGCTTCGTACGCCATCCTGGCCTTGTTCGTGGCCTACGGACGCACGTTCGGCCGAGCGCAGACGCAGATCCTGGGCGGCCTTTTCATGCAGGCGCAGAACCTGTCGCTGCTGCTGGTCGGATTTTCGGTGGTGATGAATCTGTACCAGCGCGACTGGGCAGGATTGGCCGGCAGCCTGACCGCCGCCGCTGTCGGGTACTTCATGGCCGGCGGCAACCTGCGCGAGATGGTGGGCGCCGTGCGCCGCTGGGTTCCGCGCCGGGCGCGCCGCCGCTACCGGGTCCTGGATGGCGGACAGGCGAGCGCCGGTAAGCGCCAGAAGTACTGGAATTAAAGCGTCCCGCCCGTAGTTCGCCTTTGCTTTGCGACAGGCGCGCGGTAAGTTGGCCCTTCGTATCAGTCTGCTGGGGGAGCTTGAAGGGCCATTGGGGCTCGGACGGCTGAGAGGTGCGGCGATTGGGAACGACCGCCGTACGACCCCTGAACCTGATCCGGGTAATGCCGGCGAAGGAAAGCGAGGCCCGATGAGCGCGCAGGACGGTCAGGGAAGCAAAGACAGCAAGGGACCAGTTTCCGCCGCCAACGGTAATGGCGACAGCGGCCGCGGCAAACGCCTGGCCACCGTGACCGTCGATCCCGTGGACGGCCTGGCCCCGCTGGACGATTTCCCCGCCTCCGAGCGCGTGTTCAAGACCGACGGCGATATCCGCGTCCCCGTTCGCCGCATCGCCATCGGCGATGGCGAGCCGCCCGTTGACGTCTATGACACCTTCGGCCCGCGCGCCGAGGACCTGCACCAGGGCCTGCCCAAGCTGCGCCAGCCCTGGATCGATCGCCGCGTCGCCCGCGGCGACACCAACTTCAGTCAGATGCACTATGCCCGTCGTGGCGAGATCACCGAAGAGATGCGCTTTGTGGCTCTGCGCGAGAACGTCACACCGCAATTCGTGTGCGACGAAGTGGCCCGCGGCCGCGCCATCATCCCCGCCAATCGCTGCCACCCCGAATCCGAGCCGATGATCATCGGGCGCAACTTCCTGGTGAAGATCAACGCCAACATCGGCAACTCCGCCGTCTCGTCGTCGATCGGCGAAGAGGTGGACAAACTGCGCTGGTCGGTCAAGTGGGGCGCTGACACGGTGATGGATCTGTCCACCGGCAAGAACATCCACGACACGCGCGAATGGATTGTCCGCAACTCGCCGGTGCCGATCGGAACGGTGCCGATCTACCAGGCGCTGGAAAAAGTGAATGGCAAGGCCGAGGACCTGACCATCGACCTTTTCATCGACACGCTGGTCGAACAGGCCGAGCAGGGCGTCGACTACTTCACCATCCACGCCGGCGTGTTGCTGCGCTATGTGCCGCTGACGGCGCGGCGGGTGACCGGCATCGTCTCGCGCGGCGGATCGATCATGGCCAAGTGGTGCCTGGCCCACCACCAGGAAAATTTTCTCTACACCCACTTCGAACGCATCTGCGAGGTGATGAAGAAATATGACGTCGCCTTCAGCCTGGGCGACGGCCTGCGCCCCGGCTGCATCGCCGACGCCAACGACGAGGCCCAGTTCGCCGAGCTGCGTACGCTGGGCGAGCTGACCCAGATCGCCTGGAAGCACGACGTGCAGGTGATGATCGAAGGTCCCGGCCACGTACCCATGCACAAGATTCAAGAGAACATGGACAAGCAGCTGACCATCTGCCACCAGGCGCCGTTTTACACGCTGGGGCCGCTGGTCACGGACATCGCCCCCGGTTACGACCACATCACCTCGGCGATCGGCGCGGCGATGATCGGCTGGTTCGGGACCGCGATGCTCTGCTACGTCACGCCGAAGGAACACCTGGGCCTGCCGAACCGCAAGGACGTAAAAGACGGCGTCATCGCCTACAAGATCGCCGCCCACGCCGCCGATCTGGCCAAAGGCCACCCGGGTGCCCAGGCGCGCGACAACGCGCTGTCGAAGGCGCGCTTTGAATTTCGCTGGCAGGATCAATTCAACCTGTCGCTGGATCCCGACACCGCCCGCGACTTTCACGACGAGACGCTGCCGGCGCCAGCGGCCAAGGGCGCGCACTTCTGCTCGATGTGCGGGCCGCACTTCTGCTCGATGAAGATCACCCAGGACGTGCGCGACTACGCCGACAGCCTGGGCATGGCGCCAGACAAAGCGCTGGAAGAAGGCCTGCGCGAAAAAGCCGCCGCCTTCAATGACAGCGGCCAGAACCTGTACGCTGCCGGCGGCGCACCGGCCGTCGGATCGCAGGAGTAGGCCCGACCTTGATGCGCGCCTGGCGGACCATTTCGCGGCCTTTTTGCCCGGGGGCGCTGCTTCTGGCGGCGGCCCTGGTCGGGGCCGGCTGCAGCAGCGCGGGCGATGACCCGGGGCCCGCTGTGCCGGTGCAACCGGCAGGCATCTACGCCCAGATGTGCGCCCGCTGTCATGGCCCCGGCGGCCACGGCGATCCGGAGATCAAGAAGACCTTGCCCAACGTGCGCGACTTCGCCGACCCGGTTTTTCAAGCCCAATCCAGCTATGAAGAGATCGGCCGGGTGATCATGACCGGCAAGGGACAGATGCCCGCTTTCGGCGCTGCGTTGAGCATGCCGAAGATTCAGGCCCTCTCAGGCTACGTCAAACGCCTGGGCAAACCGTCGGCGCCGCACTAAAATCCGCGGCGATATGCGCGTGCGCGTTCGCTTACGGCGTAGGCCGTGGTCCTTGATTGTCATCGGTTTGCTGATCGCCATCTTCGCTGCCGGCGGGGCGGCACGCGCTGGCGACTACGGCAAGGTGTACGCGGAAGGTTTGCGGCACTCGCGCAAGGGGGCGGCGCTGGCCGGCGTCAACAACTGCAAGGCGGCGGTGCCGGAGTACACCAAGGCGTTCAAGATGCTGAAGGATCCGGTGCTGCTGTTCAACCGCGCCGAGTGCTTCCGCGCGTTGGGACAGAACGACAACGCGCTCATCGACTATCGTCAGTTTCTGGCTCAATTGCCGACGGCGCCGAACCGGGCGCAGGTCGAGGCCCAGATCGGCGCGCTGTCGTCCACGCCGGGTGTCGCGGCGCCCGCGGCCAGCAAAGACACGCCGGCCGTTCCGCCGATGGTGCCGCAGCCAGGCGATTCGTTGGCTCCGTCACCGGCCGCCGGCAGCGCCCCCATCGTCGGCGAGGGACCCGACGACAAACAACCGGCAGCCGACGCCGTGGTGGCAGCGCGCGACGACTCGCCGCCGGCCTTGCCGGCGCAAACTGCCCCCGAGCTGGACGTCGTTCACATGGATCCGGCGACCATGCCGCCTGAGACAGCGCCGTCGAGCCCGAAGCTGGACCGCCCGGCGCACCGCTCTGTCCTGTCGCGCTGGTGGTTCTGGACCGTCGCCGCGATGGTGGTGGGCGGCGGCGTGGCCGCCTATTTCGTTTTGCGCTCGGACAAGAACGACGTTCCCCCCTCAAAATTAGGCAACTTTCAATTCTAGGACGGACATGACCGCACTGACTTTCCGATCGCCGGGCAGGTGGCTGACGGGGCTGGCTCTGACCGGCGTGCTGTGCGCGGGCTGCTTTGATCCCAACACGTTCGTACACGTCACCGTCAGCGGCGACGTGCAGGGAATCGCCCAGCTCCGGGTCATTCTCGACGCCGGCGGGTTGTCGACGATGACGTTCATCCCGAACACGCCGGACGCCATCTCGCTGCCCACCGATTTCACCATCGAGATGGATCGCAGCCGCAGCGGCGAGTTGATGATGATGATCGACGCCTTTCCCTCTGACGCCCACGTCGCTGAGCCGCCGCCCAGCCTGGGCAGCGGCAGCGCTGACGTGCCGGCCCTGATGGTTGGCCAGACCAACGAAGTGTCGGTCGAATTGACCCCTGCGCCGCCGCCGGACACCACCGGCACCGACGGCGGCACTGCCGACGGCGGCGATCCGGGCGCGGGCGCTGATGCCAGCGACAACACCGGCGTTTGAACCATCGACGCCAGAGGCTGGGAGTTTCTGCATGACCATCGCTCTTCGCGTGCTGTCCGATACGCCCGAGACCAGGGATCGCCCTGACGACTGGCGCTGGCAGCTGCGCCATCGCATCACCACCAAGGACGAGATCGCCGCCCGCTTGCCGCTGACGCCCGAGGAAGAGGCCGGTCTGGACGCGGCGCCAGGGCATTTCCGGGTGGCGGTGACGCCGTATTATTTTTCGCAGATCGATCGCGACCACCCGTCGTGCCCGGTGCGCATGCAGGTGATCCCGCGCGGGCGCGAGCTGATCAACGAGCCAGGTGATCTGATCGATCCGCTGGGCGAGGACGCGCACTCGCCGGCGACAGGGATTTTCCATCGCTACCCCGATCGCTGCCTGCTGCTGGCCCTGGATCGCTGCGCGATCTATTGCCGCCACTGCAACCGGCGCCGGCTGGTCGGGCAGGAAGAATCGCCCATCACGCGGGAGAATCTCTCGGCGGCGCTGGACTACATCCGGCGGACGCCGGCCATCCGCGACGTGCTGATCTCGGGCGGCGATCCGCTGACCCTGTCGACCAACCGCCTGGAAGAGATCGTGGCCGGCGTGCGCGCCATCCCGCACGTCGAGATCGTCCGCATCGGAACCCGCGTTCCGGTGGTGCTGCCCATGCGCGTCGACGACGAGCTGTGCGCCATGCTGCGCCGTTATCATCCGCTTTTCATCAACACCCACTTCAACCACCCCAAAGAGCTGACGCCGCTGGCCCGCGCCGCCTGCGAACGCCTGGCCGACGCCGGCATTCCTCTCGGCAACCAGACGGTGCTCTTGCGCGGGGTGAACTCGTCGGCGCGGGTGATCCGCAAGCTGTTTACGGAACTTTTACGTTGCCGGGTGCGGCCGTACTATCTGTTTCAAGGCGACGTGGCCGCCGGCACCTCGCACCTGCGCACGTCGGTCGAAACCGGCATCGAGATCATGCAACAGCTGCGTGGCCACATCTCCGGCCTGGCCGTGCCGCATCTGGTGATCGACACCCCCGGCGGCATGGGCAAGGTCAGCATCGGCCCCGATTACGTGGTCGCGCGCGGCGACGACCACTGGACCTTGCGCAACTACGAAGGTCGGCTGGTCGACTATCCGCAGCCGATGGAGAAAGACGCCACCTGCGACTATGACCGCGTCTATTTCGGCGACTGAGCCTGGCGTCAGCCTTCCAGGCCGGCGCTGGGACAGAACGGCGCCAGCGTGCACGACGCGCAGTTCGGTTTGCGGGCGAAACAAACCCGTCGGCCGTGCCAGATAAGCTGGTGCGAAAAGCGGATCCAGTTTTCCTTCGGCACCACCTTCATCAGGTCCTGCTCGATCTTTTTCACCTCGTTCGAGCGGGTGAGGCCAAGCCGCATGCTCAGGCGCTGGACATGGGTATCGACGACCACGCCCTCGGCCAGGCCGAAGGCGGTGCCCAGCACCACGCTGGCGGTCTTGCGAGCCACGCCGGGCAGCTTGGTCAGCTCGGCCAGCGTGCGCGGGACCTGCCCGCCGTGAAGCGCGACCAATCCCTGCGCCGTGCCCTTCAGGCTCTTGGCCTTTTGTCGGTAAAAACCGGTCGAACGGATCAGGCCCTCCAGTTCGGGCAGGCGGGCCTTGGCCATTGCCGTCGCGTCGGGGAAGCGTTGGAACAGCGCGGGCGTCACCTTGTTGACCCGCAGGTCGGTGGTCTGGGCCGACAGGATGGTCGCGCACAAGAGCTGAAATTCGTTCTGGCGATCCAGCTCGCAGTCGACCTCCGGATAGGCTTCTTCCAGGCCATCGACGATCGAGCGGACGCGCGCCGGATCCGGCGGCCACCGTCCGCGGCGCGGCTTGCGCGTGGCCTTGGTGATCACCTTCGTCAGTCCGCGGGGCATGTCCGGCGTTATAACATCGCTGCCCATGGACGAATCGCCCGAGGAGTTGGAGCAGATCCGCGCGGAAGCGGCGCGCATCGACGTGCACCAGTACCGCAACCGCTTTCGCGTTTTCAAGGCCGTCGGCCTGGGGGCTTTCCTGGCCGGCCTGGTTTGGCTGATCCTGCTGATGCTGGACAGCCGGCGCAACCCCTGCGAACGGGTGCGTGACCACTTTTGCCGGCAGGATGTGAAAAGCCTGGCCTGTCATACCTACGAAAGCGTCTTCGACGAATCGGCGCACGACGAAAGCGAAGCCATGCGGGCCAACATCCGGTCGCAGTGCCAGTCGAAGATCGATCGACTGAAAGAAGAAGACGGCGTCACCGTCCGCTAAGCGGCGGGTCAGCGGCGAACGGCGCTGCACGCCGCGCGCTAGAATGCCGCTCCTTTGCCGGACAACATTGCCCATGGATCGCCGAATCCAGGCCCTATCTGATCACGCTCCTTAACGGCCGCGGCAAGGTCGAATGGGTGAATGACCTTTTCGGCGACATACAACCGGCACTGAGAAAACGCCGGTTGTTTACAGCGCCGATACACCGCTATAGATAGCATCGGACCACGATGACAATACCCGGCATGGAGACCGTCAAGGACACCCACTCGAAAGCGCTGCGCATCAACCTCGATCAGCGACGGTACGGCACCTTCGCCGAGATCGGCGCCGGACAGGAAGTCGTCCGCTGGTTTTTTCACGTCGGGGGCGCCTCCGGGACCATCGCCAAGAGCATCTCGGCCTATGACATGGCGGTCAGCGATGCCATCTACGGCCACGCCGAGCGGTACGTCTGTCGCCAGCGCCTGCAGGCCATGCTGGACTACGAACACGAGCTGACGCTGGCGCGCTTGCAAGAGAGCCGCGGACAGACGACGGCCTTCTTCACCTTTGCGGACACGGTGTCGGCGCGCAATTACAAGGGCACCAACGAATGCCACGGCTGGATGGGCGTCAAGTTCCAGTCCAGGCCGCGCGACCAGGACAGCCAGATCATCATTCACGTGCGCATGAAGGATCGCGAAAACGCCCTGCAACAGGAGGCGCTGGGCATGGTCGGCGTGAACCTGCTCTACGGCGCGTTCTTTCTTTTTCACGAGCCGGAACTGCTGATCGAATCGCTGCTGGATAACCTGACCACCGACCGCATCGAGATCGACATGATCGAATTCTCCGGCATCGAGTTCCGGCAGGTCGACAACCGCCTGATGAGCATGAAGCTGGTGCAGCTGGGTTTGTCGGGCGCGGCGATGTTCGGGCCGAACGGCAAGGTCCTGCAGCCGTCGGAGGTGCTGTACAAGAAGAACGTCCTGGTCGAACGCGGCAGCTTCCGTCCGGTGTGCCACGTTCACCTGGACATGTTACAAGCCGCCGAGGCGCAGTTCCGCGCTGACCTGGGCGGCACCGACGAGGAGATTATCCCGGTCATGGAATTGACCATGCGCAACCTGCGCGACGACGGCGGCGAAGTGAACCGCGCCGACTTTCTCGCCCGCGCTGACATGCTGGCGGCGTCGGGGATGACAGTGATGATCTCCGATTACTTCCGGTACTACCGCCTGGCCGCGCACCTGTCGCAGTTCACCAAGAAACGGATCGCCTTGGTGATGGGCGCCGGCAGCTTGGTCGACGTGTTCGATCCCAAGTACTACACGGATCTCGACGGTGGCATCCTTGAAGCGCTGGGGCGATTGTTCAAAGACAACCTGCGCCTTTACGTCTATCCATTTCAGGATCCCAAAGGCGCGTCGCTGACGACGGTCAATAACCTGCAGCTGCCGCCGAACATATCCAGGCTGTACAGCTATCTGGTCGACGCCGGCAGCATCCGCGCCCTGGAGCAGTTCACCAAGGAATACCTGCTGATCAATTCGCGCGAGGCCTTGCGCCGTATCCAGACCGGCGATGCCTCGTGGGAGATCATGGTCCCGCCCGAGGTGGCCCGCCTGGTCAAAGAGAAGCGCTTCTTCGGCTACCGCCCCGCCGCCGAGCACGCCAGCGGCGACCACAGCGACCCTATCGGCCGCGCCGCCCGTCCCACCATCGGCGAGCCGAACTGACGCCTCAGCGAGATTTCGAACGCTCTCGCGACCTCAAGATCAGGGTCGGTGTGTCGTCTAACAGAGCGCCGGTGGTGATATAGAACGTCAGCGTTCTTCCTTCGACGGTCTCGACTGCGAAATGAAGACCGTCATAGCCTTGGTACATCCCCCATTCCTTCTGAAAAACAAAAAGCGGAAGCGCCTGTGGGGGCACTCCCGCTTCGAAAAGGTCGAAGCCGCCGCGTCCAAGAACCAGCCCGGGCGCAGAGCCTCGCTTACATCTTCGGCAGAATCCTCAAGCGCTGAAGCTGCTGCCGCAACCGCACGTCGACTTGACGTTCGGGTTGTTGAACTTGAAGCCGGCGCCGTGCAGGCCCTCGACGTAGTCGATCTCGGTGCCCGCCAGGTACATCAGGCTCATCTGGTCGCAGATAAGCTTTACGCCCTTGACGTCGAACGATTGGTCGGTCTCCTGGGGTTGGTCGAAAAACAGGTCGTACGAAAAACCCGAGCAACCGCCGCCCTGAACCTTCAAGCGCAGCGCGTAGCTGTCCTCGATGTTCTCTTCGCCGCGGATCTCCTTGACCTTCTCGGCCGCCTTGTCGGACAGGCCGACAATCGAAGGAGCTTCGTCGGCGGCCGGCGCCGCTTGTTCGGTATTGGTCTTCTCTTCGGTGATCGCTACAGACATCGTGTCTCCTTGTCGGGAAGTATAGTGGACGCCGAGGAAAGGAACAACGTCGCACGGCGCGCGTTGCCCCGCGGGCACCGCTGTGTTGTATATCTGATGCTTGATTGGCCGGGCCGTTCCCTACAGAATGCGCGCCTCGTTGTGACCCCGGGGGGGCGACAACATCCCAGGGTAGCCCGCCAGGCACGACACAAGCGAGGGCAGGAGTCAGCGACATGAGCTTCGGAAGTTACCTCAAGGACGTCAAAGCGCGCATCCGGGAAACCGACGTTGAATCGGTGCGCAAGGTGGTCGAGTCCAGCAAGGGCCAGTCAGGCGACGGCAACGGCGCCGGCCCCATCCTGGTCGACGTTCGCGAGAAGGATGAATGGACCGAGGGTTTCATCCCCGGCGCGCGCTGGATCCCACGCGGTTTCCTCGAGCTGCGCATCGAGGATCAGGTGCCCGAAAAATCGTCGGAGATCATCCTCTACTGCGCCGGCGGCACGCGATCGGCGCTGGCCGCGCAGGCGCTGGAGACCCTGGGTTACACCAACGTCAAGTCGATGGCCGGCGGCTTCACCGCCTGGAAACGAGCAGGCCTGGGCTACGACCGTCCGTACGTGATGACCCAGGAGCAGTCGCTGCGCTACGCCCGCCATACCATGCTCCCGGAGGTTGGCGAGGCGGGGCAGGTCAAGCTGCTCAAATCGAAGGTGCTGTGCCTGGGGGCGGGCGGCCTCGGTTCGCCGTCGGGTTTGTACCTGGCCGCGGCCGGCGTCGGCACGCTGGGCTTCGTCGACGACGACGTGGTGGATGCGTCCAACCTGCAGCGCCAGATCCTCCATTCGACCGAACGGGTGGGCTTGCCCAAGGTGGAATCGGCGAAGAAGGCCATCGCCGGCCTGAACCCCGACGTCAAGGTGATCCCCCACCAGACGCGCCTGTCGTCAGAGAACGTCATGGACATCATCAAGGACTACGATGTCATCGTCGACGGGGCCGACAACTTCCCTACGCGTTACTTGTTGAACGACGCCGCGCTGAAGCTGGGCAAGCCGGTGGTCCACGCCAGCATCTATCGGTTCGAAGGCCAGCTGACGTCGTTCATCCCCAACCAAGGGCCGTGCTATCGCTGCCTGTACCCCTCGCCGCCGCCGCCGGACATGGCGCCGTCGTGCCAGGAGGCGGGCGTGCTGGGTGTCCTGTGTGGCGTGATCGGTACGCTGCAGGCCAATGAAGCCATCAAGATCATCCTGGGCATCGGCAAGTCGATGGCGGGCCGCCTGTTGATGTTCGACGCTCTGGGACTGAAGTTCCGGGAGCTGAAACTGCGAAAAGATCCTCACTGCCCGACCTGCGGCGAGGGCATCAAGCCGGAGAACATTGAGCTCATCGACTACCAGGAGTTCTGCAACGTCCGCCTCTAATCACTTCGACGTCGACGGCTCGCGCTTGCGGGCCGGCGTCGAGCGCATCGGGTTCGACAAGTTCAGCTTTGCGGGCGGCCAGGGGAAAGCCCCTCATTCCGCCGAGCGAAACTTCGCGCTGGGCATCCCGGGGTTCCACTACGCCGATCTTTTTGATCCGGCGCAGCTGGCGGCTCTGGACGTGCGCTTTCGCGAGGCGCTCGCCGCCGCCGAAGCGCCGCTGGCGGCGAAGTACGAAGCGTATCGCTCGGGCGCGGCGCCGCTCGGTGGCCCGGAAGAATCCGAGCTGCTGATCGCCGTCTCCCGCGTGCTGTCGGAATTCGTCGCGCGCCTGTTTCGCGTCGAGGCGCCGCGGACCGCGCTTCTGGCCGAGGCGGCGCGCGAGCAGGCGATCTTTCGTTTCAAAGAATTCGTTCTCCGACGGGCGAGCAAGAAATACCCGGCTTCGACCTGGCCGGCCAGCGACGAGACCACCCGCCAGGCGATCGCCGCCCGTGCCGACGTTCGCGCCCTGGCGGAGGCGGCCTTCCCCGAATCCGTGGCGGCCGGCGATGAAGAGCTGACCGTGGCGCGCGTGACGGCTGCGCTGCTGGACATAGAAGATCCGTATCGCCGCCTGGCCGAGAGCCAGACGACCGATCCCGTTCCGGCGGCGATGGTCGTCCGGCTCGATCAGATCGTGGCGCGCGTCGGTGGCGGCGTCACCGCCGATCTGGCGGGGGTGCGCGCGCTGCTGGACAGATTTGAGCGGTTTGCCTCCGTGCACCGCTTCGATGCCCACGCCCACCACACGCTGCACGGCTGGGTGTCGCTGCATGTTCCGCACACCCTGGATTACGACCACCTGGTTCCGCTGCGCCGGCCGAACGAACGCCTGGCCAACGTGATGGAAGGCCCGGCCGATCACCTGCGCCGCCGCGACGGCTTTGCCATCACCGACCGTCGGATGTCGCCGCGCGAGATCGCCAACGAGGTCGACTATTGTCTTTACTGCCACGACCGCGAGAAGGATTCGTGCTCGCACGGCATGCGCGACAAGCAGGGCGCGCTGAGGAAGAACCCGCTCGGCATTCCGCTCAAGGGCTGCCCGCTGGACGAACGCATCAGCGAGATGCACATCCTGAAAAAAGGCGGCGATTCGCTGGGCGCGCTGGCCCTGATCTGCATCGACAACCCGATGCTGCCCGGCACCGGCCACCGCATCTGCAACGACTGCATGAAGGGCTGCGTCTATCAGAAGCAAGAGCCGGTCAACATCCCGCAGACCGAGACCGCCACCCTGACCGACGTCCTGAGGATGCCGTGGGGTTTCGAGATCTATTCCTTCCTCACGCGCTGGAACCCGCTCAACCGCCGGCGCCCGTACGCGCTGCCGTACAACGGCAAGAACGTGCTGGTGGTCGGCCTGGGCCCGGCCGGATACACGCTGTCGCACCACCTGGTGAACGAAGGCTTCGGCGTGGTGGGCATCGAAGGTCTGAAGATTGAGCCGCTGCCGTCGGATCTGGTGGGCGCCGACGCCTGGCCGCCGCGCGCGCTGGAGCGGTTCGAAGACATCGAGGCCGAACTGGACAACCGCATCCTGGGCGGCTTCGGCGGCGTCGCCGAATACGGCATCACCGTTCGCTGGGACAAGAATTTTCTCACCACCATTCACCTGGCGCTGACCCGCCGGCAGACGTTCCGCGCGTACGGCGGCGTGCGCTTCGGCGGCACGCTGGACGCCGACGACGCGTTCAAGTGGGGCTTCGACCACATCGCGCTGGCGGCGGGCGCCGGCAAGCCGACCATCATCGACATGGAAAACAACCTGATCCGGGGTGTGCGCAAGGCCTCGGACTTCTTGATGGCCCTGCAGCTGACCGGCGGTTTCAAAAAGGATTCGCTGGCCAATCTGCAGGTGCGCCTGCCGGCGGTGGTGATCGGCGGCGGCCTGACCGGCATCGACACGGCCACCGAGGTGGCGGCGTATTACCCGGTGCAGGTCGAGAAGTTCCTCGAGCGCTGGGAGACGCTGTGCCACGACAGCGACGGTGAAGACTCCCTTTACAAGATGTACGACGACGAAGAATTGGCGGTGGCCCGCGAGTTTCTGGCCCACGGGCGCGCCATTCGCGCCGAGCGCGAGCGCGCGACGGCCGCCGGCGGAACGCCGAACTTCGCGCCGCTGGTCGATGCCTGGGGCGGGGTCTCGCTGGTGTACCGGCGAAAGATGCAGGACGCGCCGGCGTACCGCTTGAACCACGAAGAGATCTCGAAGTTCTTCGAGGAGGGCGTGCGCTTTATCGAGAAGCTATCGCCCATCAAGTGCGTCCCCGACGAAAATGGCGCCCTGGAAGCGGTCGAGTTCGAAAAGCTGGAAGATCAGAACGGCATGCTGGCCCCGACCGGCGAACGGTTGACGCTGCCGGTGCGGAGCCTGTTCGTCGCCGCCGGCACGCAGCCCAACATCACCTATGAACGCGAACGCGAGGGATCATTCGAGATCGATCCCAGGGCGAAGGCTTTCAAGAGCTTCAAGGCGGTGCGCGACGCCGACGGGAAATTGCAGTTGCAGCTTCCGGCTGCCGGCGAGGTGGGCTTCTTCACCTCGATGAACCGCGACGGCAAGCTGGTCAGTTTCTACGGCGACAATCACCCGGTTTACGCCGGGTCGGTGGTCAAGGCGATGTCGTCGGCCAAGCACGGCTACCCGCACGTCGTCGCGCTGTTCGAGCCCGAGCTGCAGGCGCTGCGCGCGCAGGATCAACCGGCGCGCGATGCCGCCTGGCAGACGCTGGCCGCGCACCTTGATCGTGAACTGCGCGCCACGGTGGTGAAGGTGAACCGTCTGACGGCGACCATCGTCGAGGTGGTGGTGCGCGCCCGGGCGGCCGCGCGCCAGTTCGAACCCGGGCAGTTCTTCCGCCTGCAAAACTTCGAGAGCCTGTCGCCGGTGCTGCCGGCGTCGGACCGCGCCCATCGACCGAGCCGCTTGCAGATGGAAGGCATGGCCTTGACCGGCGCCTGGGTCGACGAAAAAGAAGGTCTTTTGTCGATGATCGTCCTCGAGATGGGCGGCAGCTCGCGCCTGTGCGCGGCGCTGGCCCCCGGCGAGCCGGTGGTGGTGATGGGCCCGACCGGTACACCGACCGAGATCCCGGTGCAAGAGTCGGTCGTGCTCTGCGGCGGGGGCCTCGGCAACGCGGTGCTGTTCTCGATCGCCCGGGCCATGCGCGACGCCGGCAGCCGCGTGTTGTACTTCGCCGGTTACCGCCGCAAGGACGACATCTACAAGGTCGAAGAGATCGAAGCCGCCACCGATCAGGTCATCTGGAGCGTCGACGACGGCGAGCTGCCGGAGGCGCACCGCCCGCAGGATCTGGTCTTCCGCGGCAACATCGTCGCGGCGATGGACGCCTTTGCGCGAGGACAATTGGGTGAGGTGGTGATTCCCCTCAGCTCGTGCAGTCGGATCATCGCCATCGGCAGCAACGGCATGATGGCCGCCATCCAGCGGGCGCGCCACGCCCTGCTGGCGCCGCACCTGCATCCCGAGCATGTGGCCATCGCGTCGATCAACTCGCCCATGCAGTGCATGATGAAAGAAATCTGCGCCCAGTGCCTGCAAAAGCACATCGATCCGGTGACCGGCAAAGAGGTCGTGGTGTTCAGCTGCTCGAACCAGGATCAGCTGCAAGATCGGGTCGACTGGAAGAACCTGGGCGCGCGCCTGCGGCAAAACACCGTGCAGGAAAAACTGACCGACCGCTGGGTGCGCCACATCCTGGCGCGCCACCGCTTGGCGCTGGTTTAACCGGTTCTTTCTTCGGCCCAGGTCGGGTGCAGGCGGCTGGCGACGGCGTTGTAGACGCGTAGTTCGTCGGTCTTGCCTTTGACCCGCACCGGCGGCAGCGGCACCGCCGAGATATGGGCGGCGACCTTGCGATAGGTGGCCTCCGACAAGATCACCTGACCGGACTGCGCCACGCTGCACAGGCGCGAGGTGGTGTTCACGGCGTCGCCGATGGCGGTGTACTGCAGCGCGCGCGAGCTGCCGATGGCCCCGGTGACCACCGTGCCGGTGTTGATGCCGATGCCGATCTTGATCTCGTGCTGGCCCTCGGCCAGGCGGGTGCGGTTGAACTCGGACAGCACGCGCATCATGTCCAGCGCGCACTCGACGGCCTTGAGCTCGGGGTTGAGCAGCGGAACCGGGGCGCCGAAAAGGGCGATGATCTCGTCGCCCACGAACTTGTCCAGGGTGCCTTCGTGCTTGAAGATCACGTCGACCATCAGCTCGAAGTATTCGTTCAACATGCGGACGATCTCCTGCGGCGCCCGCGATTCGCTCATCGAGGTGAAGCCGCGGATGTCCGAGAAAAGCAGGGTGATCTCCGACAGGGCGCCGCCTTTTTCCAGCTGCAGTTTGCCCTGCACCACTTGATCGACCAGGTTCGGCGACAGCAAGCGCTGGAACTGCGCCCGCGTCTTCGCCTCCTGTTCAATGGCCCGCGCCAGGGTCGAATTGTGGATGGCCACCGCGGCCTGACTGGCCACGCCGCCGAAGATCTGCAGATCCTTCTCGGTGAAGGCGTTGGTGGCGATCATCGAATCCAGGTGCATGACGCCCAAGAGGTTGTCGTGGTGAAGCAGGGGAACGGTCATGGTCGACCGGATGCCCTGCATGATCACCGAGTGCGCGCCGGAGAACCGGCTGTCCATGGTGGCGTCCGACGACAGCACCGACGCCTTGTTGTTCACCACCTCGTTGATGATCGAGGTCGACAGGATGATCTGTTCGTTCTTGCCGTCGCGGGTCTTGGCCACCTTGGGGCGCGGCACGCCGTCTTCCATCAGCAAGATCACGCCCCGGTCAGCGGGCAGAAGGTCGAAGGCCTTCATGATGATCTTTTCCAGTAGCAGCTCGAGGTTGACCTCGAGGCCGATCGATCGCCCGAGTTCATTGGCCAGGCGCAGCTTCTCGTAGTCGCGCCGCAGGACCTCCACGTCGAAGATCTCCCGCTCGGGCAGGAACTCGCGCGAAGCCGGCGGGGCCTGGATCTTCTGGCGGATCAGCGCCTCGGTGGACGACGGGGCGATGGTCACCCGCTGCAGCAGGGCCTCGGACGCCGATCGTTCTTGAAATCTCAGCGACGTCGACCCCAGCATGATCTCGTCGCCGTCGCGCAGCAGGTGTTCGTTGACGCGTTCGCCGGCCAGGAACGAGCCGTTCAAGCTGCCGAGGTCGCGGAACAGAAACCGCCCGTCGGGCTGTCGAATGATCTGGGCGTGCTCCTTTGACACGATGCGATCCAGGATCTGCAGCGTGTTGTCGGGGTGGCGGCCGACGGTGTTGATGCCTCCCAGCTCGTATTCACGCTGCTGGTCGTTGCCGATGACAATGATCTTGGCCATGCCGGGCAGCCCGATCCCGGGATAATACCCCTAGACCCTGGTCGGGCGGCCGACATTCCGCGCCGGAACGTCACTTTTGGCGGACATTCCAGGGCCAATCAGCGGGGAGCATCGGGTAGACTCGTGACCCCCGTGAACTTGCTGACCCCCACGCCGGTCGTCTTAGGGTCTGAGACCGACGACGATCTGCTTGAGGTGATGACGCCGGCGCTGGAGGAGGCGCCCCCGCCACGGCCTGTCGAGATGACGCCGGCGGCGTGGGAGCGGGAGGTCGCCGCCATCGACGAGGAGGCCGAGGCGCGCGAGGGTGCGGCAGCGGGGGCGCTGCGATATGCAGCAGCACGCTTGCTGGAAGATCGCCTGGGCGACACCACCGCTGCGGTCGACCACCTGCACCTGGCGCTCGAATCGCCGGCCCGGGCGACGTTCCCGCCGGTGCTGCGCGCGCTGCGCGTGCACGCCCTCGAGGTGGGCAGCATCTGGTCGGCGGTCGATCTGCTGGACGTGGAGATCGAAGCGCGCGCCTCGGCCGGTGATCGGGCGGCGCTACTGGTGGAGAAGGCCTACCTGCTGGAGGATCGCTTGCTGGCGCCGCTGCCGGCCCGGCGCGCGCTGGAAGAAGCATTGCAGACAGCGCCGCACCACCGCGGCGCGCTGGTCGCCGCGCAAGCCATCGCCGAGCGCACGGCGGACGCCGCGTTCTTGCGTTCGGTGCTGGAACGCCGGCTGGCGGCGGCGCGGCTGCCGGCCGAACGGGCGCGTGTATTGTGCCGACTGGCGCTGCTCGCCGAAGCGGAGACCTCGCGCCTCGGCGAGGCGCTGACCCTGTTCGGGCGTTCGCTGGATGAAGACGCGCTGGGCGACGCGGCGGCGGTGGCGCGCGCCGGTCTGCGCCGGGTGGGCGCGCGGGCCGGCAAGGACCTCGAGCTTCTACGCGGCATCTCGCTGGAGGCGGAAGCGGTGACGGCCGGGCCGGCGCGGGCGGCCTGGCTGGCGGCGGCGGCCGCTCTGCACCGCTATCGTCTGGGCGCGGCCGAGCGCGCGGCGGCGGCGATCGATCAGGCGCTGGGTGACACGCCCGACGATCTGGCCCTGCTGGCCACGGCCTGCGACGACGACGCGGCGGCGGGGCGCTGGCCGCGCGTGCTGCAACTTTTGGATCACCAGGCCCAGCTGACCAGCGATCCCGAATGGGCGGCGGCGCTGTTCAGCCTGGCCGGCACGGTCGCCGAACAACACTGCGGCGACGACGCGGCCGCGGCGGAACGGTTTCATCGCGTGCTCGGCACCCGGCCGCACAGCATGAGCGCGTTGCACGCCCTTGAACGCATCGCCGCCCGCACCGGCGACGCGGCGGCGCAGGCGTCGCTGGCGGTGGCGGCGGTCGGACGGGCGGCCGATCCCGCCGAGCGCGCGGCGCTGGCCCTGCGCGCCGCCGAACTGAACGAGACCGCGCTGCACGCTTTGCCCGAAGCGGCCGAGCTGGCCCGGCAAGCCCTGGACGCCGTGCCCGGCTATCCGCCGGCGTTGCACCTTTTGGAGCGGCTGTACCCGGCGCTTGAACGCTGGGACGATCTGGTCGGCGTCATCGAAAGCGAAGTACAGGCCTTCGAGTCGGGGGCCGCGTCCGGCGCCGCGGTGACCGACAGCGACGACGCCGACGGCCGCCGGCTGGAGCGTCTGGGTCTGCTGCACGAAGAACGCCTGGGCGATCCCAGCCGCGCGATGGCCTTGTTCGCCGAGTGGGCCGATCGGGGCAAGCGGCGCGCGCCGGCTTTGCGGGCGCTGCTGCGCGCGGCGGAAAAAGCCGGCGACGCGCTGGTGGCCGCCGAGGCGGCGCTGCGCCTGGGCACCGAGATCGTCACCGCCACCGACGACGAGCGGGTGGCCTGGCGGTTTCGCGCCGCCACCTTGTTCGAGGAGCGCGCCGCCGCTGACGGCGAGGCGATTCGCGCCTACGAATCGGTGCTGGAGCTGGCGCCCTCGTTTCGGCCGGCGCTCGAAGGCCTGGCGCGCTCGCTGTACCGCCGCAAGAGCTTCGAGGGGCTGGCCGGTGTGCTGTCGCGCATGGCGGCCGGAACCAAAGCCGGTCCCCAAGCGAGCGCCCTGCAACTGGAGGCGGCGCGCGTGCAAGCCGAACTCTTGGGCCAACCGGAGGTGGCGCTGGGCTCGGTGAGCCGCGCGCTGTCGGCGGATCCGGCCAGCGTCGATGCCGCCGACTACTACGCCCGGCTGTTGCAGCGTCTCGGTCGCGTCGAGGAGCTGGGCGCGGCGCTGGGCGCGCTGGCCGAGCGCATCGGCGATCCGGCGGCCAAGGCGGGCACGTATCGCCGCCAGGCGGAAGTCTACGAATGGCAACTGCGCCGCCCGCGCGAGGCGCTGTTGATCATCGAACGCAGCCTGGGCGCCGGGGCGGCCGCCAGCGGAACCGCGAACCGCGCCGGGGTTTTGTCCACCGGGCGCCTGGCCGCACTTTTGGTGCAGGAGCGTTTGTTCCAGCTCCTCGGTCGCGGCGCCGACGTGGCGCAACTGCAGACGCGGCGCCTGGGCATTCCGCAAGGGCGCGCGGTCGAGGACGCCGCCCAGGGTTTGAACGGCGCGCGCATCGATCTGGCGCTGCGCTTGCCGGACGCCGAGCAAGGCGCGCTGCTGCTTGGTCGGGTGCTGGACGATGCACCGGGCGAGGTGCTGGCCCTGGAAATGCGGGTGGATATTTTGCGGCGCCTTGGCCGCGATCGCGAAGCGGGCGTGGCGCTGGAACGACTGGCCGAGGTGACGCGCGAGCCAGAGGCGCGCCTGGCGTTGTGGCGGGCGGCCATCGCCGCGCGCGAACGCACCGGCGGTGCCGCCATCGAAGCGCTGCCCTTGTACGAACGGCTCGTCGAAGGCGATCCGGCCGCGGATGCTTTGGCCTTGTTCGAACGGTTGGCGGCGCGGCGGGGCGACTGGACGCGCGTGGTGCTGGCGCGGCGGACGCTGGCCGAACGGGCCAGCGCTGCCCAGGTGCGCGCGGCGCTGCTGTGGGAGCTGGGACTGGCCCGCGCCGAGACCGGCGATCTGGCGGCGGCGTGCGCCGATCTGGAAGCGGCGCTGGGCGCCGACCAGACGTTCTTGCCGGCGTTGGGCGCGCTGGCGCGTCTGCGCGAACGCCTGGGCGACGCGCGCGCGGCCGCCGAGCTGTACCGACTTGAGGCGCGTGCCAGCAAAAGCCCGGAGCGCGCCGCCGACTGTTTCCGCCAGGCGGCGCGCCTTTTCGCCAACGCGGTCCGCGACGATCAGGCGGCGGCGTCGTGCCTGGAAGATCTGCTGGCCCTGGATCCCGACGCCGAGGTCGACTTTCAAGTTCTGGAAGTCATCCTGCGCAACCGTCACGAAGAAGCGCGCCTGGTCGACGTCTTGCGCCGGCGCGCCGCCGCCGGCACCGGCGAAAAGCGGCGCGATCGCCTGTTGCACCTGGCCGGGTTGCTGCACGATCTGGGCGCCGTCGGCGACGCCGCCATTGCCCTGGGCGATGCGGTGCAGACGGATCCAACGTCGGTGGTGGCGCTGTTGCGCCTGGCCGAATTGCTGGTCGAGCGCGGGCGGCCGACCGAAGCGGTGGAAAATTTCCGGCGGGCCATCGCCGCCTCGGCGGATCCGGACACGGTCAGCGCGGCGTGGATTCGCGTCGGCGAGATCGCGGCCGCCGAGCTCGGCGATCAAAAATTGGCCACCGCGGCCTATCAAAGCGCGCTGCTCTCGGCGCCCGACGACGTCAAGGCCCTGGGCGGTCTGGTGCGCGCCCTGGTCGGCCAGCACGAGCACACCGAGGCGGCGCAGGTCTGGCGCCACCTGGCCACCGTCGATCCGGATCGCGGGGCCGCGGTGGCGCACTGGGTGGCGCTGGGTGATCTGCTGGCCGGTCCGGCGGAAGATCCCGAGGCGGCGGCCGAAGCGCTGGAAGAAGCGCTGGCCCTGGATCCGGTGAACGACGCCGCGATTGATCGGCTGGATGGAATTCTTACTCACCTCGACGAGCCGTCGCGGTTGGCCGAGGCGCTGACGCGGTATCTGGAGATCGATCCCGCCTCCGCCGCCCGCCGGGTCCAACTGGCCGGTCTGTGGAGCGGCCCGCTGGTGTCGCCCCACCGGGCCATCGATGAACTGCGGGTGGTCCTGCGCAGCGCCCCCGAGGACGTGGCGGCGCGCGCCGAGCTGGCGCGCGTGCTGGAAGAAGCGTTCCGTCCGACCGAGGCGGTGTCCGAACACCTGGCTCTGCTGCGCATCGATCCGCTGCGCTTGACGTCGATTCGCGCCCTGCGCCGGCTGTTCGAACGCACCGGCGAGCGCGATCGCGCCGACCGCGCCCTGGGCGTGCTGGTGGCGCTGGCGGCGGTGGATCCCGGCGAGGCCCGGGCGGTGCGCGAGGCGCGCCTGCGCTGGTCACCCGACCTGCGCAACCCGATCAGCAGCGTCGATTTCGACGCCGTCATTCGCCACCCCGACGAGCACCACCCGGCGACCGCCCTGCTGGCGGCAATGGCCGAGGTGGTGCCGCGCCTTTACGGGGCCAGCATCGAGGACTGGGGCGTCACCAAGGCCGATCGCCTGGGCGCGCGCTCGGAAGATCCGGTGCGGGGCACGGTGGCGGCGGTGTCCAGCGTGCTGGGCCTGGGCGACGGTGTCTTCGAGATCTACCTGGCGCGCACCGGCGTCACCCAGGTCGAGATCGACGCCACCCAGCCGCCTGCGCTGCTGCTGCCGGCGAACGTCGCCGCGCTGCCGCGGCAAGAATTGTTCGGACACCTCGGGCACAAGCTTGGTCGGCTGCGCGCCGGGACCCACGTGGCGGCGCGCATCCCCAGCAAAGAACTGGGTCTGGTGATCGTCGCCGGCGTGCGCACCGTTTACCCCGACTACGGACGCGGGGCGCTGCCCGAGGATCGTCTGACCGACATGAGCCAGAAGATCGCCCGCGCGCTGCCGCGCCGCCACCGCCGGGCCTTCGAACAGGCGGCGCTGTCGTTCCGCGACGGTGGGGTGTTCGACAGCGATCGCTGGCGCGCCGGGTTGGCCCACACCGGCCAGCGCGCCGCCCTGCTGATCGCCGGCGACGTAGTCGGCGCCTTCGAACAGATCGTCCGCGTCGACCGCAACCTGGCCGGGGCTTCCGCTCGTGGCCCGGAGGATCTGCTGGCCGCCGCCCGCCTGAACATCGAAGCGGTCGAGATGATCAACTTCGCGCTCGGCGACGAACTGGCCGCCCTGAACGCCCGCCTGGCCGCGGGCTGACCGCCGCCGCCGTCACCACTCGACGCGGGCGGCGTCGGTTTCGACCTTGGGGTTCATGTCGAGGTCGTAGGTCTTGTCGACGCCTTTGAGGCTGAGGGTGGCTTTGTAGCGAGCCTCGACGGAGATGTTCTTGGCGCGGGTGACGAGGACCTGCAGCTTCGGGTCGGTGACGCCGATTTTTTTCAGCGATTCGACCAGCTCGTCGTGGATGCGGGCGATGCCTTCGGTGGAGGTCGGTTCGGGCAGCAGGTTCGCCTTGTAGGCGCGCGGGAGCGCTTCGCCGAGTTCGTTCTTCACGTTGCCACTGAGCGCGATGAGCGGCCAGGCGCTGATGCCCAGCCAGGCGGCGGCGCCCAGGAACAAGAACAGCGTCACCGACACGGCGTTCAGGCGCCTCGGCTGCTTGTAGTGGGTCGCCACGCGACCTCAGGTTAACGTTGCGGCGCGTTCGCGTCAAAAGCCTGGGCGGTGTCGGCGGCGTGCGAGGCGGTGCGCAGCTCGCGGCCGGCGCGGCTGCGCAGACAGGCCAGGCCCACCACCACCTGACAGGTCAGGGCCAGCACTTGATTGACCAGGCTGGCGGCCAGCACGGCGGCATCTTGAGCGGTCTTGTCGCCCGGGGCATAGCGGGCAAAAAAGAAAACCATCGCCGCTTGCGTGGTGCCGAGACCCTGCACGGAGATCGGAAGCACGCTGATGAAGAACACCACCGGCAGACAGACGATCGCCTGCACCAGCGGCACCGCCACGCCGAAGGCGCGCAGGGCGGCGGTCTGAAACGCCACCAGCGCGGCGATGTGCGGCAGCCGGACCAGCAACGCTTTCAGGTGACCGCCGAGGCCCGCGGACAGCAGCACGTCGAAGATCGGCCGCTGGGCCAGCCAGCGCGGGCGGGCCACCACCACGGCGATGTACACCAGCAAGCCGGCATAGGCGGCGGTGATGATCACCCGCAAGCTGGGCGGCGCCTGGGGCGCGAACACAAGGCCGCCGCTGGTCAGAAGCAGCAGGGCCAGCACGTTCACGCCCATGATCAAAAGGACGGTGGCCACCCCGCGCATCACCGGCACGCCGCGCGCGCGGTTGACGAAATAGATGATCGCGCCCTGGCCGACGTTGTAGTTCACGGCGGCCAGCAAGTAGGTGGCGCCACGAACCAGCAAGATCTGCCCGAAGGAAAACGGCGCCAGGAACCAGCCGAAGGTCTTCCACATGGCGAACGAGTCGCCGAGGTAGACGCAGCCGAACAGCAGCACGGCCACCGGCACGGTCCAGGGTGCGGCGGCGCGGGTGGCGTGCCAGACGTCGGCGAACGGCGTGCGCCAGAACAGCCAGCCCAGCAGACCGAGGGTGATGATCCAGGCCGCCGCCTTGGCCAGCTTGCCGCGCATAAGAAGGAAGGCCGTCGGTTCGGGGGTTAAAAGCCGTGCAGGGCGGCGTAGGTGGCGATGGCGGCGGCGCAGGAGAGGGCGGCGATCACCGTGGCCTTGGCCAGGCGGGTGGCGGGTGGTTTGTTGGGGGCGGCGCGGCGGTCGTCGTCGCGGCCCACCACGCCCTCGGCGGCGAAGGCGATCAGGCGGCGGCTGGCGCTGCGGCACTGCTCGACGGCGACAGCCAGGTCAGCGACGGTGGTGTAACGACGGTCAGGATCTTTTTCCAGCGCCCGCATCACCACGCCGTCGATGTCGGCGCCGATGTCGAGATCGGGCCGGCGCGTGCGCATCGGCAGCGGCGAGTCTTGAATGTGTTTATTGATGACGTCGACGACGGAGCGTCCTTCGAAGGGCGGCGTGCCGGTCAGCATCTCGTACAGCAGGCAGCCGAGAGAATAGATGTCGGCGCGGTGATCCGCCGCCTGCGCCAGCGCCACCTCGGGCGCGACGTAGGCGGGCGCGCTGCAAAGCTGGCCCGAGCCGGTCTCGCCTTCCTCCAGCGCGGCGGTGGTCAGCGTGGCGACGCCGAAGTTCAGCAGCTTGACGAAGTCGCGCGTGCCGTTGCGGCCGGTGAGGAAGATGTTTTCCGGTTTGAGATCGCGGTGGACGATGCGGTGTTCGTGCACCGGTCCGAGCGCGGCGCAAAGCTGGCGCACGATGGCCTTGGCCCGCCCGAGCGGCAGCGGCCCTTCGCGGCCCAGCAGCGCGCGCAGGTTCTCGCCTTCCAGGTACGCGGTGGCGACGAAGACAAAGTCGTCGGGGGACTGGCCGCAGCAGAAGATCTCGACGATGTTCTCGTGGCCGATGCGGGCGATGGTGCGGGCCTGGTCCAGGAAAGCGCGCAGCACGTCGGGGCGCCGCACCTCGGGCAGGATGATCTGCAGGGCGACGTTGCGATTGACCAGTAGGTGCTCGGCGAAGTAGAGGCCGGCGATGCCCGGCTGGCCAAGCTTGCGGATGATGCGGTAGCGGTCGGAGACCACGCGTCCGATCAGCGAGTCAGGCGTGCGAAGAAAGTGCGGGTGTCGATGCTGCATGCGCGTCGGCCAAAGCCAGTCGCGAGCCGGAAGAGGCCACAACTTAGTGCGATCGCGTGTGGCGTGCAAGACAGAGTTTTCCCCTGAAAATGCAGCTCCGCGGCACGGACGGTGGGTCAGGGAGCGGGGGTCAGACGCGACGTCGGGATGACGACGAAGTCGTTGGTATTGCCGTCAGTATCGCTGGTATTGCTGCTCCACAGAAGATGGACCTTAGCGTTGCCAGTGTTCTCGAAATATTCGAGCCGTATGGAGACCGGTTGGTTCGCCGTTAAGTTGACGGCGCCCGACGTGAATCGTAGATCGCCCCCCTTCAAGGTCTCTTGGGCGATGATCGGGTTCACCAAGTCCTTGACCCATAACGATACGCCATCATCGCTGAAGGTTTGGAAGAAGAACGTGCCGGACGCCGTCGACGTCAGGGTGCCGGTCCAACGAGCGGTGAAGCCGTCGTTGGGGAAGGCGACGTCGGCGGTTGACGGATCGGTGTTGCTTAAGAAAGCTGCGCCCGGCGTGAATGGGGAACTGCCTCCAAATTCGAAGTCGATGTTTCCGTCGACCCGAGTGTGAGTCGGGGTGCCGCTCCAGGTCGGTGTGTTGATGTCACTGAGCTTGAAGTAATCGCCTTTGAGTCCGCCGCAGAGTGCGCCGAAGCACTTGTTCGTGCCAGCGCAGTCGTTGTCGGTCGCGCAGTTTTTGAGGCAGCCGGTGGTGTTGCAGGTGTAGTCGCCGCACGATGTCCCGGTTGCCGTTTGGCAGGTGTGGGCGCTACAGGTGCGCGCCGGCGTGAACGTCGAGCCAGAGCACATCGCGCCGACGCACGGAGTCCCGTCGGCGTAGAACTGGCAGGCGCCCGAACCGTTGCAAGAGCCGTTGGTGCCGCAGGTCGCCATGCCCTGATCCATGCACTGACCGGCCACCGCCGGCGACTGGCCGGCCGTCACGTTCTTGCAGGTGCCGACGCTGTTGGTGATGTTGCACGATACGCAGGTGCCGTTGCAGGCGGTGTCGCAGCACACGTTCTGAGGCGAGCAGAAGGTGGACACGCACTCGACGCCGCTGCCGCAGGTCTGGCCGTTCGACTTGCCGCCGCCGCAGGCGCCGTTGATGCACGTGCTGGGTGAGACGCAATCGGTGTTGCTGGTGCAGGTGGTCTTGCACATGGCGTTTGTATCGCACGCGAACGGCTTGCACGACGTCGACGAGCCGGTCACGCAAGCGCCCGAACCGTTGCAGGTGCTGATACCGACGACGTTGGCGTTGGTGCAGGTCGCGGGGCCGCAGGTGAGGCCCGAGGCGTATTGCTCGCAGTTGCCGGCGCCGTCGCACAGGCCGTCGTGCTTGCAGCTGGTCTGGCCGTCGTCGGTGCAAGCGCCGGCCGAGCTGCCGTGCGCCGGCACGTTGATGCAAGCTCCAGCCTTGCCGGGCACCGCGCACGACCGACAGGTGCCGGTGCAGGAGCTGGCGCAGCACACGCCTTGCTGGCAGAAGCCCGACGCGCACTGATCGTCGCTGCTGCAGGTGGTGGCGATGTCTTTCTTGCGGCACACGCCGCCGATGCAGACGTTGGGGCTGGTGCACTGGTTGTCGGCCGTGCAGCTCTGGCGGCACATGTTGGTGGCGGTGTCGCACTGGAAGGCCTGGCAGCTGGAGGTGCTGGCGGTCGTGCAGACGCCGACGCCGTCGCAGCTGCGCGCCGGCGTGAGGGTCGAGCCCACGCAGCTGGCCGGGGCGCACTGGGTGGATCCGTTGTACAGGCGGCAGGCGCCCTTGCCGTTGCAAAGACCGTCGGTTCCGCAGGAAGCGGCGCCCTTGTCCATGCACGTGCCTTGCGGATCGGCGGCGCCATTCAGCACCGCCGAGCAGGTGCCGACGCTGCCGGACACCGCGCACGACATGCAGGTCCCGGTGCAGGCCGAATTGCAGCAGAAGCCTTGGGCACAGAAGCCTGAGCCGCACTCGCTGTTGCCGGCGCAGGCGCCGCCGATCGGTCGCTTGCCGCAGCTGGCGTTCACACAGACGTTGCTGGCGCTGCATTCAGTATTGATGGTGCAGGTCATGTTGCACGCTCCGCCGCTGGCCGCGCAGGAGTAAGGGGCGCAGTCCTGCTGGGTACCGGCGACGCACGCGCCGCCACCGTTGCAGCGACTGGCCAGGGTCTGCGTGGCGCCGCTGCAAGCACCCGGGCCGCAGACGGTGCCGCTGACGTAAAGCTGGCACGCGCCGTTGCCGTCGCACCTCCCGTTGGTGCCGCAGCCGTTGGCGCCGGTATCCGCGCACTGGCTTAGCGGATCCTGGCCGGGAGGCACCGGCGTGCAGGTGCCGGCGAACCCGGCCAGATTGCAGGCGCGGCAGCCGCCGGTGCACGAACGGTTGCAGCAGACGCCCTGCTGGCAGAAGCCGGTGGCGCATTCGGGGTTGGCCAGGCAGGCGGCCCCGGCCGATTTCTTCACGCACGTGCCGCCGATGCAGACGAAATCGGTGCCGCAATCGCTGGATGAGGTGCACGCCGACAAGCAAGTGCCGCTGGCGCCACAGGCGAAGGGTTCGCAGGGGCGGGTGGCGCCGGCCAGGCAGGTGCCGTTGCCGTCGCAACGGCGGCTGCCACTCTCGGTGCCGGCGCTGCAGCTGGTGGCCGCGCACACGGTACTGGAAGGGTATTTGCGGCAGGCGCCGGCGCCGTTGCAGGTTCCGTCGGTGCCGCAGGTGGCGGCGCCGTTGTCGGCGCACTGGCCCAGCGGATCTTGGCCGGCGGGCACGGTCGAACAGGTGCCGGCCGTGCCGGGCAGCGCGCACGACTTGCAAACACCGTCGCAGGCGGTGCCGCAGCAGGTGCCTTGCTCGCAGAAGGCCGAGTTGCACTGGTCAGCGGTGGTGCAGGCGCTGCCCAGGGGCTTCTTGCCGCAGCTGCCAGCCACGCAGGTGTTCGGCGACGAGCAGTCCGCGTCGGTCTTGCAGGTGGTGCGGCACATCAGGACAGTGGCGTCGCAGGTGAACGGCGCGCACGACTGGGAAGCGGTGGGGACGCAGGCGCCGCTGCCGTCGCAGCGGGAGACCAGGTTCATGGTCGATCCGCTGCAGGTGGAGGCCAGGCAGGTCACGCCGGCCGGATATTTGCGGCAAGCTCCAGCGCCGTCGCAGGCGCCGTCGGTCCCGCAGCTGGCCAGGCCCTGGTCGGGGCACATGTCGCGCGGGTCGGTCCCGATCTCGGCCGGGGTGCAGGTGCCGACGCTGCCGCTGACCGCGCAAGAAAAGCAGGCGCCGTCGCAGGCCTGGCTGCAGCACACGCCGTCGACGCAGAATCCGCTGCGACATTGATCGGCGCTGGTGCAGGAGATGCCCAGGGTCTTGCGCGGATCCACCGGGGGAGCGCCGCTTGCGTCGGGGTCCTGGCCGCCGTCGTCGTTCGTTCCCGGCGGTACGTCCGTCGTCATTGCGCCGCCGTTTCCTGAAGCGACGTCGGCGGCCACGTCGGTGCCCGGCGCGGCGATGTCGGTGCCGCTGTCCGTGCCGCCCGGCTTGGCGCCGGAGCCGGCGCACGACGAGAGCAACCACGCCAGCCCCAGGAGTGGCATCCAGCGAGTCCTTGAGAGGTCCTTCGAATTGTAAAAGGCGCCGCTGCTCATTCCTTGCCTTGGAAACGGGGGAGAGAGTCGAGACAATAACAGCCGGGCGGCGATCAAGACCAATGAAAGCCGCGGGATCTCATAGAACTTTGTAACGCAGAACCCCGTTGACTGGTCGCTCCCAGTCCGTTCGGGGATCGGCCGGGAGATTTCTTATGTTAACGCCTCGCCAGGACGGCCAGTGCGGATGGGCCAGACCGGCCGGATAGTGTGATAAGAAGAGGCCCTTGTGCGAGCCGCGGCGAAGACTGTTTTGGGCGGGGTTTTCTTGGCGGCGGCAATCGTGCGGCAGTCGCCGGCGCGCGCGGCCGACGTCGAAAATGCCGAGGCGCTGATTCGCCAAGGCGTCGAGCTGCGCCACCAGGCGCACGACGAACGAGCGCTGCCGCTGTTTCAAAAAGCGTACGATCTGGCGCGCACGCCCCGCACGGCAGGACAGTTGGGGCTGTGCGAGATGGCGGTCGGTTACTGGCCGGAAGCCGAGCGCCATCTATCGGAAGCGCTGGCCGTCCCCGAGCACCCGTGGGTGGCGAAGAACCGCAACGATCTGACCGGGTCCCTGGCGGCCGTGCGCAGGAACATCAGCGACGTGGTCGTCGATGGCGGCCCGCTGGGCGCGGAGGTCTTCGTCAACGGTCGCACCGCCGGACACTTGCCATTGCCGGGACCGGTGCGCCTGGGTAGAGGCATCGCCGACGTCGAGCTGCGCGCGCCCGGTTACACCTCGGCGTCGCAGCCGCTGGTGGTCACCGGGGGCGCGCAAATGCACGTGCGGATCGATCTGCAACGGGTGCCGGGCCCAGCGGCGGTCGCGGACGCGACGCCCAGCACCGGCGGTGCCGCGGCAGCCGAGGCCGCGTCGCCCGACCCAGGCATTCCGTCGGGGACCAACACCGACGGGACCGATGCGGCGCCCATGAATCGAAGGCGGGTGGCGGCCTGGGCCACGGCCGCGGGTGGAGGTGTGGCGCTGGTGCTGGGCGTGGTCGAGACGCTGGCCTGGGTCAGCAAGAAGAACCAGTTTGATGATCACGTCGGCCCGCTGGCCGGCGATCCGTCCCTGACCGGCAAAAACTGTGGCAGCGCCGATCAGAACTTTGGCGGGCCCGGGTGCCAGGGCCTGCACGACGATCTATCGCAGGCTCGGTTGGTCGCCATCATCGGCTATGGATTGGCCAGCGTGCTGGGCGCGGCATCGGCGATCCTGTTCGCAACTTCGCCGGCGGCGACGCCGAAGACCACGGCGATGACCTGCGCTCCACAACTTGATGGGCGAGGCGCGGCATGCGCGTTCTCATTTTGAGGAGGCGCGACGTGAAACGGCGATTCCCGGTGGCGATGTTGGTGGGGCTGATGGCGGTGGCAACCGTCGTCAGCTGCGGCGGGCGCGATCACGCGTTGGACGCCTTCGACAGTGGCGGCGGCAAGAAGCCTGACGGCAGCACACCGGTGACGGACGCCAAAGGGAGCGGCGGCGGTGGTGGCGTCATCGATGCGCCGCTGGATCATGCCGCGCCCGATCCGGACGCGGGCGATGCCGGCAAGGCGGCCGGCGCCACCTGCACCACCGGCGCAGAGTGCGAACAGGGCATCTGCGCCGACGGCGTTTGCTGCCGGACCAGCTGCGCCGATCTCTGTCATTCCTGCAACATCAGCGGCAGCGCCGGCACCTGCGTGGTGGTCCCATCTGGCCAACCTGCGCGTGCCGGCGAGTGCGCCGGCGACGGATCAAAGTGCGGCAAGACCGGCGCCTGCGACGGCGCTGGTGCCTGCGCGTACGGCGCCAAGGACAGCGTTTGCGCCGACGCCGTTTGCGATCCGACGACCTATCAAGTGACCGCCGCTTCCCAGTGCGATGGCAAGGGCGCCTGCGTGGCCAGCGGCCAGAAGGTGAACTGCGCGCCCGCCAAGTGCAACGCCGGCCACACTGGCTGCGCCAACCCGTGCGCCAGCTCGAACGATTGCGTGGCCCCCAACCTTTGCCAGCAGGGCACGTGCGGCCAAAGCGCGATCGGCGTTGTCTGCACGGGGGCCAGTCAGTGCCAGACCGGCAACTGCGTCGACGGCGTGTGCTGCGACAAGCCCTGCGCCGGCCAGTGCGAGGCCTGCGACAACAGCGGCGCGCTGGGCACGTGCAAGCCGGTGAGCGGGGCGCCTCACCACGCGGCCACGCCCGCGCGAGCGGCCTGCGGTGGCGATCCGGCCTGCGCCGGCAAGTGCGACGGCAGCAACGGCACGGCGTGCGCCTTTGGCGCCAACGTTTGCCGATCCTCTTCGTGCGCCAGCGGCGCCCAGGTCAATCAGGCAACATGCACAACCAACGGCGCCTGTCCGGCGATGACCACCACCAGCTGCCAGTTCGTCTGCGTCGCGGCCACCGGCATGTGCGGCGGCAGCTGCAAGCCGGGCACGAAACGCTGCGCGACCAACGTGCAGACCTGCGCTGCCGACGGCGTCACCTGGACCGACAGCGAAGTTTGCGGCAGCACGAAGGTCTGTTCGAACAACGCCTGCGTCACAGCGTGCGTGGCGGGCGTCGCCTGCACCGACGGCATCGGCCCGTGCCGCGCCGGCAAAACCGCCTGCGCCAGCCCCACCAGCGCCGCCACCTGCCAGGACTCCGGCGCCGACGACAACCACAACACCTGCACCGGCGGAAAGATCTGCAGCGGCGGCGCGTGCGTCACGGCCTGCGTGGCGGGGGCGGCCTGTCGCCCATCCGCCTGCCATTCGGGTAAGACTGTCTGTTCGTCGCCGACCGCCACCCCGACGTGCAGCGGATCGACGGTCGACGATACTCAGGGTGGCTGCAGTGGCGGCAACATTTGCGTCAATGGCGGGTGCGTCGCGCCCTGCGTTCCAAAGTGCGTGAACCCGAACGTGGCGCAGAGCTGCAACGGCAACAACCCGGTCATTGTGGTCTGCGATTCGACCACCATGACGTGCGATAGCGACTCGAAGACGTGCGTTCCGTGCGGGCAGATGTGGGGTCAGAAATGTTGCCCGGCTCAAAACGAAGGCGACAACTGCATGGCCGGCCCGGAGAGCTTCTGCCTGAGCGGCATCTGCACCTCGACCGGTCACCTCGGTGAGCCGTGCATTCCGGGCGGGACCTGCAAGTTCGCGACGACGGTGTGCAAGAACAACATGTGCATCACCTGCGGACCCAACGCCGGCGCCACCTGCTGCGATCCCAACAAAGACGACACGCCGCCGAACGGCTGCACGCCGCTGTAGGAGTGATCGCAACTTTAGGCAGCGTTCACCGAAGACTCGCCCGAGGATGAACCGCCGATGAGAACCGCTGCCGACTATCTTTATTCGGGCGAATACGACAAGGCGAAGTTCACCAGCGCCTACGAATCGTTGTTCGCGCATGTGACGAAATTCAACAAGCCGTCAATTCCCGATCTCATCTTCGTTCTCGGAAAGATCGGCAGCGACAAGACGATAACGGATACGCGCTGGGCGGCCTACATGCTGGCGACGATGTTCGTCGAGACCAGCCATACGATAAAGTTGAAACAAGCGGCTCCTGGTGGGCAGACCTCCCACGTTCACAAAGCGTGGCGAAATTTCACGCCTGTGAAGGAGGTGGGCTCCGGAAAAGGACATGGCTACCATTTTCCGGTAAAGGTTGATCGCTTGCCCAATGGCGACGCCAATGTCACCGAATGGGATGGAGACCAATGGGTCGTCTCATCTTCCGGCATCGCGCAAAAGGTTCAGCCTTCGGCGATCGCCGGGATGAGAAACCCTCGATTGGCAGAGAGTCCTTTGTTTCGGCAGGCCATGGGTCAAATGAATCAGTACTACGGGCGTGGATATGTCCAGCTCACCTGGTGGTACAACTATATTTCGGCGGGTATGGCCACTGGGCAGGGCCTGCTGTTCCTTTTTGATCCGGACAAGATGCTCGATCCCACCAGTGCCTATTCGATCATGTCCGTCGGAATGGTGACCGGAAAGTCTTTCGCGAATCGACGGAAATTTTCACAATATTTCATAGGCGGGAAGACCGACTATTTGAGTGCGCGAGACATGGTGAATCCGGGCGCATCGCTAGCCAACAAAAAGGAGTTGGCGGACATTGCCATTCGTTTTGAGGCCGTGTTGTTTTCTGCTCGGGTCCAGCAGCAAGGTGGCAAAAGACCGTGAAAAGTTGGAGCGCGCTGTCGCCCGGTGCGTTGACACTCACCGCCCTTTGCTCCCTCGGACCGCTACACGCGAAAACTATGGAGCCCCCCGTGCCGCTCAGAGGTGTCTGGGATGTCGAGCATGTCGCTCTCGATAAGAAAGACACCATTCATCACACATATCAGCCCGACGATCCGGAACTGATGGCGGCGAGCCTGATTATCGGTACGCCAGACGTGCGGTTCTCGATCGGGCACCTTGAATGTTCCCAGACGAATTGGCAGGCACGCGTTACGACATGGCGAGATCTGTTCGCCAAGGCATTTGTTCGATCGAATTCAGCCAGCCAATCCAAGTTTCCTACTCCCGACGATTTTGGAATCGCGGTTGGGCCGGAGAAGGCGACGGCTTACTCTCTTTGTCCCGATTCTAGGTCTCGATTTCCGAAGAATTCTTGGGCGGCGCTCAAAGAGGCAGATGTCTTGCTGCTTCGGTACGACGAGCAGTTGCTCTTCGTACTGAGACGTCGTAGCGAGAACGCTGAACCAAAACCTTCTTTCGATTGTGGCAAGGCGGTTCAGGCCGCAGAAAAAGCGATCTGTAAGGACTTCGAACTTGCGGCTATGGATCGCGCGCTCGATCTGGCTCGTCGCCAGTTGTTGGAAGCTTTGCCCGAAAAGAAAGACTCACTCGGAAAAACGCAAACGCAGTGGCTGAAGGAGCGCGACGCCTGCGGAAACGATCCCAAATGCATTGGCCAGTCCATCAGGCGCCGAATAGAAACTCTTGTCTGGGAACGGCGGAACGGGTAGTCGACCCGGGCTCGAGGAGTTACGGCATCGCTGGTGGATTGGGGCAGGGGATCTCTTGCTCGCCGAAGGCCAGATCGTCGACCCAGAACTCGATGTCGACGTTCGACGTTGCTTCGTTGTAGATCGTCCAGCCGAAGCTCATGTTCTTCCAGGGGCCGGCCGGCCACTTTTCGCCGCTGGAGTTGGCGCCGGTAAAGTCCCCTTTGTCCACCGCGACACCGTCGACCTTGACCGTATAGGTGTTGTCCATGCCGGCGCCGGCGTCTTTGAATCGCCATTGCAGGCAGAACCATTTGCCGGTGGGGAACTTCGTCTTCGAATCAAGTCCGTGGTCCGGCGGATCGCAAACCAGTTCGAACACGCCGGCTTGCCCGCCCACTTCCCACTGGGTGTCGCCGCCCGTCGCGCTGAAATAACTGTAAAGCATGTCCCAGTGATTGCCGTTGGTGGGGACGCGGCTCATGTAGACCATCGCCCGCCCGTTGAAATCGGTCATCGGGAATTGCTTGGTGAAGAGCAGCTGCGCGGTGGGGCCGGGCTTGGGAATATTGAAGTGCAGCGACTTCGTCCCGTCGAAGGGCTTGGTGGAGTCCACCAGGATCGAGCCAGCTGGGACAGCAGGGCCATTCGCGCCGCTGAAGGTGAACGCGCCGGTCGGCGGCTGGCCTGTCGTCTGGGTCTCGAAGTCTTCGCAGAATTTGGTGGTGACGCCGCTCGGGCAAGCGGCGCCGACCATGCCCGTCTCGGCGCTGCCGCCGTCCGGATTGCCCGTGGGTTTGTCGACGGCGGCGTCGGTGCTGTTGCTGCCGCCCGAGCCCGTGGCACCGCCGCTGCCGGCGACGATGGTGCCGCCGCTGCCGTTGGTGGACATATCACCGCCGCTGCCAGTGCTGCTGTTGCCGCCGCTGCCGTTGCTGTTCGTCCCGCCGCTGCCGCCGCTGGCGCTGCCCGTGGCGCCACCGCTGCCGGTGACGGAGCCGCCGCCCCCGGCGGCGCAGCCAAGAGTCCAAGCCGAACCGACCATGACACAGCAGAGCAAGAGCCGTCGCATCCACACAAACAGTCGGAAGCGGCCCGGATCTTCACCGCCCCGGGGCACAGGATCTTGCCCGGATGATCAGGCGGTTACGGCGCGGCGGGGCAGGCGATTTCTTGTGCGCCGAAGGCCAGATCGTCGATCCAGAACTCGATGTCCACGTCGGACCCCGAGCTTGGGTACGTCACCCAGCCAAAGCTCATGTTCTGGAACGTGCCGGCCGGCCACTGGTTGCCGGTGAAGTCGCCCTTGTCCACCGCGGTGCCGTCGACCTTGACGGTGTACGTGTTGCCCGCGCCCATGCCGTTCTTGAAGTGCCACTGCAGGCACACCCACTTGCCAACCGGGAACTTTGTCTTCGAGCTGTTGTCCAGCTCGGGCTTGTTGCCGCCCGGATCGCAGACCAGCTCGAAGACGCCGCTTTGCCCGCCCAGCTCCCACTCGGTCTGGCCGAAGTACGAGTACAGCAGATCCCAGTGATTGTCGTTGCCCGGCACCCGCGTCATGTACATCATTGCGCGGCCAAAGAACTCGTCCATCGGAAATTGCTTGGTGAAGGAAAGCTGAGCCGTCGGTCCCGGTTTGGGCAGCTTGAAGTGCATCGACTTCGTGCCGTCATAGGGCTTGGTGGTGTCGACCACGACGCTGCCGGCGGGGCCGTTGATGGTGAAGGTGCCGGTCGGGGCCTTGCCGTCGGTCTGCATCTCGAAGTCGTCGCAGTACTTGGTGGTGAGTCCGGTGCACCCGGCCGCCGGCACGCCCGTCTCCGAGCTGCTGCCGCCGTCGGTGCCGGCCGGTTTGTCGACCGCCGCGTCCGCCGCGCTGCCGCCTGAACCCGAGTTGCCGCCGCTGCCAGCGACGGTGCCGCCGGTGCCAGTGGTGGACGACGCGCCGCCGCTGCCGGTCGTGGCGCCGCCCGACCCGCTGCTGCCGCCAGTTCCCGAGCTACCGCCGCTGCCGCCTCCCGTCGTTCCGCCACTACCGGTCGCCGAGCCGTTGTCCGACGACGCGCAGCCCAGGCCCAGAACCGAAGCCATCGCGACGCAGCACCAAAGACGAGATCGCATCAACACCTCACGTTCGGGGAATGTCTGAACCTTCACCCGCCGCCGCCCACGGAATTTCCTTTAGTAGGCTGGTCAGGCCAATTTCGATCAAAGAAAATTGCGGCGGGTCAGACGATCAGGTGCTGCTTGACCAGGTCGTCGTCCAGTTGGGCGATCTCGCCGCTGGCGACGGTGTGGCCGCGGTCCATCATGCAGAAGGTGCGGGCGACGCGGCGGGCGAAGGGGAGTTTTTGTTCGACCAGCAGGACGGCCAGGCCGGCGGCGTTCAGCTTCAGGATCACGTCGCCGATCTCGTGGACGATGTTCGGTTGAATGCCCTCGGTCGGCTCGTCGAGGATCAGCAGCTTCGGATCGGTGACCAGGGCGCGGCCGATGGCCAGCTGTTGCTGCTGGCCTCCGGACAGATCACCGCCCCGGCGGTTCATCATTTTTTCCAGCACCGGGAACATGGTGAAAATTTTTTCCGGCACGGTGGTGGCGCGTCCGGCGGCCAGGGCGACGCGCAGATTTTCGGCCACCGTCAGATCGGCGAAGATCTCTCGCCCCTGCGGAACGAAGCCGATGCCCAGGCGAGCGCGCCGCTCTGGTTTGGCGCCGGCCAGCTCCTGGCCGTCGAACTTGATGCTGCCCGAGGTGGTCGGCAAAAGGCCCATGATCGATTTCAGCAGCGTGGTCTTGCCGACGCCGTTGCGGCCCATCAAGCACACGCAGCCGCCCGCCGGCACGGTCAGCGTGGCATCCCACAGCGTGTGGCTGCTGCCGTAGAACTGGTTGACGTTCGAGATCTCCAGCATCGCCGCGCCTAGGTTCCCAGATAAACTTCGATTACCCGCGGGTTGCTCTGGATGGCGTCCATGCTGCCTTCGGCCAGGACGCGGCCTTCGTGCAGGACCGTCACCTTGCGGGCGATGCTGCGCACGAACTGCATGTCGTGCTCCACCACGACGACGGTGTGCTGGCCGGCCAGGCTGCGCAAAAGCTCGGCGGTGCGCTCCATCTCGGGTTGGGTCATGCCGGCCACCGGTTCATCGATCAGCAACACCTTGGGGTCCTGGCAAAGCAGCATGCCGATCTCCAGCCACTGCTTCTGGCCGTGGGCCAGCAAACCGGCCAGCCGATCGCGCTCGCCGCGCAGGCCGACGATCTCCAGCACCTCGTCGATGCGGGCACGCTGCGCCTTCGACAGGCTGCCGAACAATGATCGCAGCACGCGCTTGTCGGCCTTCAAGGCCAGCTCGCAGTTTTCGTGGACGGTGTGACCTTGAAAGACCGTCGGGCGCTGGAATTTTCGGCCCACGCCCAGCTCGGCGATGCGGCATTCGGAAAGCTGGGTCAGATCGTTCATGCGGCTTTCCAGAAAAACGCCGCCGCTGCTGGGGCGGGTCTTGCCGGTCATGCAATCCATCAGCGTGGTCTTGCCGGCGCCGTTGGGGCCGATCAGGCAGCGCAGCTCGCCGCGGTCGAGCAGCAACGTCACGTCGTCCAGCGCCTTGAACCCGTCGAAGCTGACGGTGAGACCTTCGACCCACAAGGCGAGCTCGGTGGCCGGAACGGCGGTCGCGCCTTCGGTCATGACGGCTTGCCGCTGCCCTTCCACCGTCGCAGCAGCGCCATCAAGCCGCCGACGATCCCTTTCGGCAGAAACAACGTCACCACCACGAACAACCCGCCCAGCACGTAAAGCCAGGCCGACGGAAAAGCCGCGGTGAGGAAACTCTTGGCGCCGTTGATCACCCAGGCGCCGACCAGCGCGCCCACCAGCGTGGCGCGTCCGCCCACCGCCACCCAGATGGCCATCTCGATCGAATTCGAAGGCTGCATCTCGCTGGGGTTGATGATCCCCACCTGCGGCACGTAAAGCGCGCCGGCCAGCGCGCACAGCATCGCCGACAGCGTCCACACGAACAGCTTGTAGTGGGTGGATTCATAGCCGCAAAAGCGCGTCTTCAATTCGGCGTCGCGGATCGCCGCCAGCACCCGGCCGAGCTTGCTGGTGACCACGAACCGACACAGCAGATAAACCAGCACCAGCGTCGCCGCCGACACCACGTACAGGGCCAGCTTGGTCGACGGCAGCTGCAGCGGATAACCGAGAATGCGTTTGAAGTCGGTGAGGCCGTTGTTGCCGCCGAAGCCGGTGGCGTTTTGAAAGAACAGCAGCATCGCCGCATAGGTCAGCGCCTGCGTGACGATCGACAGATAGACGCCACGGATGCGCGACCGAAACGTCAGATAGCCGAACACCAGCGCCAAAAGGCCCGGCACCACCAGCGCCATGGTGATGGCGAAGGGGAAGTTTTCGAAGCCGCGCCAGTACCAGGGCAGGGTCTTCCAGTCGAGAAAAACCATGAAGTCGGGCAGGTCGCTGCGGTACACGCCTTCGCCGCGGATGGCCCGCATCAGGTACATGCCCATGCCGTATCCGCCCAGCGAGAAGAACAGCGCGTGCCCGAGGCTGAGGATGCCGGCGTAACCCCACACCAGATCCATGGCCAGGGCGGCGATGCCGAAGCACAAAAATTTCCCGAACAGCGGGATCAAATAATCAGGGACGTGCAAGAACGATCCGCGCGCGGGCAGGGCGTTCAGCAGCGGAATCAGCACGCCGCCGGTGAACGCGGCGATCGCCACCGCGATCCAGGCGCGGCCCGAATGCAGCTGGCGCAGCCGTTCAAGCACGGCGGCCAGTCTCTCATTTTTTGCCGACGGTGCGACGGGCGTCGTGGCCAAGACTTGCTGCGGCTGGGAGGCTTCCGTCGAGGGAGGGGCCACGGTGTTATGCCTCCACGCGTCCTTTGATGGCGAACAGTCCCTGCGGCCGGCGCTGGATGAACATGATGATCAGCACCAGCACGGCGATCTTGCCCGACACGGCGCCGGCGGCCGGTTCGATCAGCTTGTTCAGCACGCCCAGGCCCAGCGCCGCCGCCACCGCTCCGGCCAACCGACCGACGCCGCCCAGGACGACGACCATGAAGGAATCGATGATGTAGCCTTGACCCAGCTCCGGCCCGACGTTGCCCAGCTGCGACAGGGCCACGCCCCCCAGGCCAGCGATGCCGGAGCCGAGGCCGAACATCCAGGCGTCGATGCGCGCGGTGGAGATGCCCACGCAGGCGGCCATGGCGCGGTTCTGCGTCACCGCGCGCACCTGCAGTCCCAGGCGCGTTCGCTGCAACAAGAACCAGACGCCGAAGGCGACCACGATGACAAAGACGACCACCCCGATGCGGTTGTAGGGAAGCACCAGTCCGTGCGCCAGCTCGACGCCGCCGGCCAGCCAATCGGGGTTGGCCACGGCGACGTTCTGGGCGCCGAAGATGAGACGCACGGTTTGAATCAAGATCAGGCTGATGCCCCAGGTGGCCAGCAAGGTCTCGAGCGGCCGGCCGTAAAGGTGGCGGATGACCGTGCGCTCCAGCAGCACACCGACCAGCACGGTGACGATGAACGCCACCGGGATGGCCGCCAGCAAATAGAAGCGCTGCGCGCCCGGCAGATACGACTGAAAGAACGATTGCACGGAGTAGGTCGCGTACGCGCCCAGCATCAGCATCTCGCCATGGGCCATGTTGATGACGCCCAGCAGACCGAACGTCACCGCCAGACCGAGCGCCGCGAACAACAGCACGCTGGCCAGGCTGAGACCGTGCACCAGGCTGCCGACCATGCTGACGAAGCGTTGCTTGGACAGGAAGGCGTTCACCGCGCGCTGGGCGACGGCGCGCACGCGCGCGTCGGGTTCACCGCTGGCTGACGACAGGCGCTGCAGATCGGCCAGGAAGACGTCGTTGCCGTATTTGTCAATCACCTCGACCGCGGCCAGGCGGGCGGCGGCGTCGGGACTTTGTAGATCGACGCGGGCGATGGCCAGCGCCAAGGCTTCGTGAACGGCCGGATCTTTCTCGCGGCCAAGGGCCTTGCGCAGCAGCACCGACGCTTCAGCGGCGCCGCTTTTGGCCAGCTCCTCGGCGGCCGCCAGGCGCACGGCGGTTTGCGGCGCGCCCAGCTCCAGCTGCGCCAGCACCGCCGCTGCCACGCGCCGGATCTCGTTCGACACGTCGACTTCTTTCATCTCGCCACCGGGCTGCGGCGACAGCGCTTGCTCGGAGATCGGATCGCAAAGGACGCGCTGCTTCGAATTCCAGATCAGCGCGCGCCCGGCGGGACCAACCCGCAACCGATCGTCGGTCAGCGCGTCCAGGGCCGGAACGGCGCGCGGATCATCAAGAGCGCCCAGTTGATTGACGCTCTTGATGATCTCGTCCTCGGAAGACGCCGCCAATCCATGGACGGCGTCCTCCAGAGCTCCGGCGCGGACAGGCTGACAAAAGACGACGGTGAGAAGCAACCCCCCCCCGAGCGCTGCCCCCAGTCGTCTTCGTCCTCCTGCCCGCGCCGCGCCCCAGACCTTTGAATGCGTCCATCGCGTGGAGGGAGCTCGGCCTTTGCCCGAGCAGAGTCCGTCGCGGGAGGGCACGGGAACCCTCTCAGGGTTTCCGTCAAAATGTTTCACTGCTTGGCCGCGACCTCGGCAGGCGCGCCGTACTTCGGTGCCGTGCAGTTGCCGCAGACCCACGGATAGGTCCAGTCGGCGACCTTCTTCGCGCTGTCCGGAATGTACGGGCTCCACGCTTGCGCGCGGATCGGGCCTTCGGTCTTCCACACCACGTGGAACTGACCGTCGCCCTTGATCTCGCCGATGAACACCGGCTTGTGCAGGTGGTGGTTCTTGGCGTCCATCTCGATGTCAAAGCCCGACGGCGCGGCGAAGTGCTGATACCCCATGGCCTGGCGAACGGCGTCGACGTTGATGGACTTGGCCTGCTCGGCCGCCTGCGCCCACATGTGAATGCCGATATACGTGGCTTCCATCGGATCGTTGGTGACCCGCTTGTCGCCGCCCGGCAGGTTGTTGGCCTTCACGTAGGCCATCCACTTGTCGATGAACGCCTTGTTGGCCGGCGTGGGGATGGACATGAAGTAGTTCCAGGCCGCCAGGTGGCCGACCAGCGGCTTGGTGTCGATGCCGCGCAGCTCTTCTTCACCGACGGAGAACGCCACCACCGGGATGTCGGAGGCCTTCAGGCCCTGGTTGGCCAGCTCCTTGTAGAACGGCACGTTCGAATCGCCGTTGATGGTCGAGACCACCGCGGTGCGCTTGCCGGTGGCGAACTTCTTCACGTCGGCGACGATGGTCTGGTAGTCGCTGTGACCGAACGGGGTGTACTTCTCCATGATGTCGTCGTCGGCGACGCCCTTCGAGTGCAGGAAGTAGCGCAGGATCTTGTTGGTGGTGCGCGGGTAGACATAGTCGGTGCCCAGCAGGACCCAGCGCTTGGCGCCGCCGCCCTTCTTGCCCATCAGGTACTCGACCGCCGGGATGGCCTGCTGGTTGGGCGCGGCGCCGGTGTAAAAGACGTTGAAAGACGACTCTTCGCCTTCGTATTGCACCGGGTAAAAGAGCAAGCCGTTCAACTCTTCAAAGACCGGCAACACCGACTTGCGGGAGACCGAGGTCCAGCAGCCGAACGTGACGGCCACCTTCTGGTTCTGGATCAGGTCGCGGGCCTTCTCGGCGAACAGCGGCCAGTTCGACGCCGGATCGACCACCACCGGCTCCAGCTTGCGGCCGAGGACGCCGCCGGCGGCGTTGATCTCCTCGATGGTCATGAGCGCGACGTCTTTCAACGACGTCTCGCTGATGGCCATGGTGCCGGACAGTGAGTGCAGGATGCCGATCTTGATCGGCCCTTTGTCGTCGGCCGGCGCCGGGGCCGGCGCTGCGGGTGCCGCCGGGGCGGCCGGCTCCGTGGCCCTGGGTGGCTCGGCCTTCTCGCACGCGAGCAGAGTGCCGAGTGAACTGATGGCCAGAAGGCCCATGAATGATTTACGCATGACTTATGTCTCCCCTTCCCGTGGTTGGTCTTTGAAGCGAATTAAAAGAAGATCGCCTGCGCGCCGAGCTGAATTGAATTGGCGGTCAAGTCGGTAGGATTGAGTTTGGTGTGGCTATAAGTGGCGTTGATTCGCAGCGCCGGGCCTTTGATCAGGTAAGACACGGCCGCGTCGATGTTCCACGGGTTCGAACCGGTGTTGGCCTTCACCTTCTCCCACTGGTAGCGAACCATGGGCTGCAGAAAGCCAGCGTTCATCATGGGGATGGCATACGCGGCCAGCACATACATCGAATCGCTGATCCCGCCGTCCAGGACGCCGAAGTGGTAATAGGCGCCTTCGGCGGTGACAAAGCCGGCGGCGGGGATCTTCTTTTCAAACAGCACGTCGGCGTTGACCTCTGAGTAGTCCTTGTCCATGGCCGGCACGGCGCCCATCATGGCGACCGAGCTGCCGTGCTTCTGGAACTGCCCGCCGACATTGATCGAGAAAAGATCCTTGTCGCCGAAGTAGCTGCCGTTGCCCCAGAAGCCGGGCTCCGGGTCGAGGAGGGCCAGCCGCAAGCGCCCGGAGAAGAGCGGGCTGGTGCCGATGTTGGCGTTGTCGAAGACGCCAGCGAAGTACGACATCATGCCGCCCGCGACGTCGCCCCACACCACGGCGCCGTTGTTGCGTCCCGACGGTCCTTCTTTCGGAGCGGAGACGCCCGCGAAGAAGCCGGGGTAGTTCCAGGGGATCATGAAGAACGGCCCCGAGGCATTCGAACGGTCGACGGGAACCAGGAGGTGACCGGCCCACAAATGAAACTCGTCCAGGAAATCGAACGAGATGATCGCGTCCATGACTGCGACACTGGCGGCGCTGAAGTTGGTCATGTTGGCGTTCAGGTTCAGCGTGACGCCGACCTTCTTGTGGACCTTGCCGCCGGCGTGCAACTCGACGTAGGCGTTGTCCATGTGCCAGTCGTTCATCTTGCTCTTGTCCGATGCGCCCTGAAAAACTCCGCTCACGCGCGTCCAGGCGCCGACGTCGATCGGCGGCAGCACATCGGGTCGGGTGGCGGCCATGGTCTCGGTCGCGGTGGGCGGCTTGGTTTCAACCTGGACCGCCGGCGGCGGCGCCGGTACGGGCGGTGGCGGCGGCGGCATCTCCATGGGCGCGGGCGGTGGAGCCGCCGGTGGAGCATCAGCGGGCGGCGCCGGCGTCTGGGCGACCGCGGGCAATGCCCACAAGGCCAGCGCCATCGTCGTGGCAACAACGAAACCCTTACTTCGCGCGCGCACCGTCCGGTCTCTCATGCTGTTCCTTAGTCTCGTGATTGCGCTGGGCGCGCCGCTGTCGTTTGGTGAGATCACCAGACGTCGGTCGTCGCCGGTTGGTCGCCGGCCCCCTGCAATCACGCCTCTGGCGGGGCCGACGTTCACTTTCCTGTAACTCGGCGACAACATATCGGACGGGTGTAAACGCATGGTTTCGTGCCCAACAGTGTTTCGTTAAATCGGACTGCCTGTGCTCTGGTAAGCGCGCCAGCCGCCGAAAGACGAGATGTCTTTCGCGCGGGCGACGGCGTACGGCTCGCAAAGAAATCCGCTGACCCGCGTGCCGTCCTCCATCTCCACTTTCCCGATCGCCAGCGGCGGCGGCACCCGCGCCACGAAAGCGCCGAACGCCGCTGGTGGCAGCGACCAGACTTCGACGTCGATGGCCACGCCCTGTTCGGCGGCGCCGGTGCGCACCAGGCCAGGTTTGGGCGGCGTGGTGTCGGGCAGGGCGAACAACCGATAGGCGGGCGCGGTACGACCGGCGCGCACGAAACCGCCGCCGGCGTCGGTCAACTGATGATTCAGGGGCTGGCCGGACAGGTGCGCGCCGACGACGGCGATGGGCAAGCGATCGGCTGCGGTGATCGTTTCGCCCGTCGACAACGGCGCACCGACCGTCGACGCCAGCGGCGCCTTGGTGGCGCCCATGGTCTCGCTGGTCGCCCGGTGCAGGCGATCGGCGAATCCCGCCAGCCGTCCGTCCTGTCCGAAGGCGCCCACCACCGTTATCCCGAACGGCAGACCATCACCGCGCAACCCTGCCGGCACCGCCACCGCCGCCAGATCCAGCAGATTGACGAAGGTGGTGAACGTGCCCAGCGTGAAGTTCAGGCGCAACGGATCGGCGGCGATCGCCGCGACGGTGTAGATGGTCGGTGCGGTCGGCACCAGCAGAAAATCGATCCCGGCCAGCGCCACCTGCACGTGCCGTTTCAAGAGGCGCAAGCGGTGCAGGGCGCGGAACGCCGACGCGGCGTCGTTGCGCGCCGCCTGCTCCATCAACGTGCGGATCACCGGCAGCAGCGCCTCCGGGTGTTTGGCCAGCAGATCGCCGGTCGCTTCCAGACGCTCGGCGATGAAGGGACCGCCGTAAAGCAGGGTGCTCGCTTCGCGGAACGGCGCCGGATCGATCGTCACCGGTGTTCCACCGAGCTGGCGCGCCGTCGCCGTCGCCGCGGCGAACGCCGCCCGCGATTGCTGGTCGCCGCAGAAATCCAGCTCGGCTTCGGGAAAAACGCCGTAGCGGAACGACGGCGGCGCCGGTTGCAACGACAGCGACAAGGAGTCGGCCTCGGGGCGCGAGAATGGATCGGCGGCGTCGAACCCGCGCGCCAGGTCGGCCACGCACGCGCCGTCAGCGACGGTCAGCGCGAACACCGACACGCAATCGAAGGATCGGCAGGCTGGCACCACGCCGCTGGTGCTGAGCACGCCCAGGCTGGGTTTGATCCCGACGATGTTGTTGTACGCGGCAGGGACGCGGCCCGAGCCGGCGGTGTCGGTGCCCAGCGCGAAACTGACCTGCCCGCTGGCCACTGACACTGCCGATCCAGAACTGGAGCCGCCCGGCGTGAAGCGGGCATCGAAAGAGTTTTTCGGCGCCCCGTACGGGGAGCGAACGCCGACCAGGCCGGTGGCGAACTGATCCAGGTTCACCTTGCCGATGACGATGGCCCCGGCCGCTTTCAAGCGCGCCACCACCGCCGCGTCGACGGTGGGCGTGTACGCGAAGGCCGGGCAGGCCGCGGTGGTGGGCAGACCGGCCACATCGATGTTGTCCTTCACGGCGAAGGGCACGCCGTAAAGGGGCAGGCGTTCGCCGGCGGCGCGGCGGCGCGAAAGGGCATCCGCGATGGCGGTGAGCTGCGCCAGCGGCGCGACGCTGATCCACACACCGTCATCGCCGCGCTCTTGAATGGCGCGCGCGATTGCCTGGACCACGGCGCGGGGATCGACGTCGCCGCGCTCGTAACGCTGACCCAGTGATCTCAGGTCCAGGCTGCCAAGGCCATGAAGATCCGCGCTGTTCGGCATCGACGTCACCGCACAATGCACGAGCGCGGCGCAGCGGGGAACGGGGCTTTTGATTGTAACGGTCGAAGTTACTTCGAAGTTACAAAGAATGTTCGGGGACGAAAAGATTGGGAAACGTACCGCGGCCTATAACAGCGGCATGCGCAGATTGACTGTTTCTCTCGTTTCGATCGCAGTGGCAGCAACGGCAATTGGTGTGGTGACGGGCGGCTTCGGCGTCACGTCGTCGGCGAAAGCGTCGACCCCGCTGACGGTCGGGTTCATCTACGTCGGCCCGAAGACCGACTACGGTTACAACCAGGCTCACGCCCAAGGGGCGGCGGCGGTGGCCAAGCTGCCCGGCGTGAAGATCCGCGAGGAAGAGATGGTGCCCGAGACCATCGCCGTGCAGAAGACCATGGAGAGCATGATCAACCTCGACGGCGCGACGTTGATCTTCCCGACGTCGTTCGGCTACTTCGATCCGCACATCTTGAAGGAGGCGCAGAAGAACAAGAGCGTCACCTTCCTGCACTGCGGAGGCCTTTACGTCGCCGGCAAGCACCCGGAGAACGTGGGCAGCTATTTCGGCTACATCGACGAGGCCGAGTATGTCGCCGGCATCGTCGCCGGCTTGACCAGCAAGACGGGCAAGCTGGGCTTCATCGCCGCCAAGCCCATCCCCCAGGTCTTGCGCAACATCAACTCGTACACCCTGGGCGCGCGTTCGGTGAACCCGAAGGTGACGACGACGGTGATCTTCACCGGCGACTGGTCGATGCCGGTCAAAGAAGCCGAGGCGGCCAACAGCCTCATCGATCAAGGCGCCGACGTGCTGACCGCGCACGTCGATTCGCCCAAGGTGATCGTCGAGCTGGCCGAGCGCCGCGGGGTCTACGTCACCGGCTATCACGCCAACCAGTCGGCGCTGGCGCCGAAGGGATACCTCACCGGCGCCGAGTGGAACTGGGGCAAGGTTTACACCGACTACATCACGGCGATTCAGTCCGGCAAGAGCTACCCGCACCTTCTGCGCGGCGGTTTGAAGGAAGGCTTCGTCAGCGTCTCGCCTTACGGCAAGGCGGTCTCGGCGGCCACGAAGAAGAAAGCCGACGAGGCCAAGGCCAAGTTCATGGCCGGCACGATGGTGGTCTACAAGGGCCCACTCAAGGACAACACCGGCAAGGTGGTGATCGCCGAAGGCACCGAAGAGCGCCAGACGGACGTCACGCTTGAGAAGATGGATTACCTGGTCGAGGGCGTGGTCGGAAAGACGCACTAAGGAAAGCCAGGCCACCATGGGAGTCGGCGCCTTTGTGGAACCAGATGTAGCGGCACCGTCGGTGACGGAGTCGCTGGTGACGGTGGAATCGGCGCCCGTGGCCGGCCCGCCGAAAGCCCCGGGCGCCGACGTCGCCACCACCGTTCCGATCGCGGTGGCGCCCGGGGCCCTGCGCCGCACGCTGGACGGCCTGTCGGTTCCGCTGCTGGCGTTCATCGCCGCGCTGGGCCTGTTCGGCGTGTTCATCGCCCTGACCGGGCGCAACCCGTTCGCGGTTTACTACCAGATGTATCGCGGGTCGTTCGGGACCTGGTTCTCGTTCCAGAACACCTTGCTGCGGGCGGCGCCGCTGATGCTGACGGCGCTGGCCACGGCGTTGCCGCTGCGTTTGGGTCTGGTTGGTCTCGGCGGCGAAGGCGCGATGGTGATGGGCGGCCTGGCGGCGGCGGCCACCGCGACCGGCATGCACAGCAGCGGCCCGATGAGCATGAAGTTCGGGATGATGATCGCCGGCGCGCTGATGGGCGGCCTGTGGATCGCCTTTGCCGGCGCGCTGCGCGCCTACCGCGGCGTGAACGAAACCATCAGCACGCTGTTGCTGAATTACATCGCCATCGCGCTGCTCAATCACATCGTCGAGGGGCCGTTGCGCGACCCGGCCAGCTTGAACAAACCGTCGACGCTGCCGATCGGCGACGAAAACATGCTGGGGAACCTGCCTGGCCTCGACGTCCACTGGGGACTGGCGTACGGCCTGGTGGCGTGCGCGCTCACCTGGTTTCTTATGAACCGAACCACCTTCGGTTTTGCCGCGCGCATGGTTGGGGGCAACGTTCGCGCGGCTTTGCTCAACGGCTTGCCGGTGGGCCGCCTGATCGTCATCACCACCTTCATCGGGGGCATGTGCGCGGGGTTGGCCGGATCGGTGGAGGTGGCGGCCATTCACGGCACGGCCAACGCGTCGCTGGTGACGGGTTATGGATACACCGGCGTGCTGGTGGCGTTCATCGCCCGCGGCAATCCATTGGCGGTGATTCCAGTGGCGCTGATCCTGGGCGGCATCGGCGCCAGCGGCGGCCTGCTGCAACGTCTGTTTGATCTGCCCGATGCCACGGTGAACGTGCTGCAGGGAATCCTGTTCATCTCGATCTTGTTCTCCGAGACGTTCTACGGACGTGGTTTGAGCTCGCTGCTGCGACGGGTGCGGCGCCAACGCCCGCTGGTCGAAAAAGTGGCCACGGTGGTGGCCTGATGGCCGACGCGGCCGTCAGCGTGGGCGCGGCGGGCGTCGGCCTGGCGGTGCTGGGTGGCGCCATCCGCATCAGCACGCCGTTCCTGTTTGTCAGCCTGGGCGAATGCCTGACCGAAAAAAGCGGGCGCGTGAACCTGGGCTTGGAAGGTACGCTGGTGATGGGCGCGATGGGCGCCTACGGGGTGTCGTATCTGACCGGCTCGCCGTGGCTGGGCGTCCTGGCCGCCGGTGGATTGGGCGTGGTGCTGGGCGCCTTGCACGCCTGGTTGTGCGGCCGTCCGCGCGTGAACGACGTCGCGGTGGGGATCGCGCTGATGTTGTTCGGCGTCGGGGTGGCCTTCTTTTTCGGCAAGCCGCTCATCGGCCCCACGGCGCCGCACTTGCCGTCAATCCCGCTTGGCTGGTGGAGCTCGTCGGCGCAGCTTCGTTCGGCGCTGCAGGTGAACGTGCTGTTCGTGGTGGGCATCGCCATGAGCGGCGTGGTCTTGTTCCTGTTGCAACGCACACGCTGGGGCCTGGTGGTGCGCACCGTCGGGGAAAGCGCCGACGCGGCCCGCGCCATGGGCTACGACGTGCCGCGGGTGCGCATGCTGGCAACGATGGCGGGCGGTTTTCTGGCCGGCGTGGGCGGATCGTTTCTGTCGCTGTTTTATCCCGGTAGCTGGAACGAAGGTCTTTCCAGCGGCCAGGGTTTGATGGCGGTGGCGCTGGTCATCTTCGCGCGCTGGGATCCCATTCGCTGCTTGTTCGCGTCGCTGCTGTTCGGTGGGGCCAGCGCCCTCGGGCCGGCGTTGCAGTCGGTGGGCATCACCTCGGGCTATTATCTTTTCAACGCCGCGCCCTACGCGCTGACGCTGGCGATCATCATCGCCACCAGCTCGCGCGATCGGGCGCTGGTCGGCCAGCCCGCCGAGCTGCGGGTGGCGCGATGAGCCCGCCCCCGCGCTTCGTCGCCGCCGAACCCTACGCCTGGCCGTGGAACGGCGAGCTGCGGCCGGAGAACACCGCCCTCATCGTCATCGACATGCAGACCGATTTTTGCGGCAAGGGCGGCTATATCGATCTGCTGGGTTACGACATCAGCCTGACCCGGACCGTTATCGGGCCCATTCAAAAGCTGCTGGAAAAAATGCGGGCGGCCGGGTTTCCCATCCTGCACACCCGCGAAGGGCACCGGCCTGATTTAGCCGATCTCCCGGCGAACAAGCGCTGGCGCTCGCGGCAGACGCCGGGCAACAAAGGGGTCGGCATCGGCGACGCCGGGCCGCAGGGCCGCATCCTGGTGCGCGGTGAACCGGGCTGGAACATCATCCCCGAGCTCAGCCCGCGGCCGGGCGAGACCATCATCGACAAGCCGGGCAAAGGATCGTTCTGCGCCACCGATCTGGATCTCATCCTGCGCCAGCGTCGGATCGACAACCTCATCCTCACCGGCATCACCACCGACGTTTGCGTGCACACCACCATGCGCGAAGCGAACGATCGTGGCTATGAATGCTTGCTGCTGGAAGACTGCTGCGCGGCCACCGACGTCGGCAATCACCTGGCGGCGCTGAAGATGGTGAAGATGCAGAACGGCGTCTTCGGCGCGGTGTCGCATTCGCGTGCCCTGCTGGAAGTGATCGGGTGACGGAGGTAATGGCGTGAGCGTCAACGATGGCAGCGGCACGCCGGCGGTCAACACCGGCAAGTCCATCAGCGGCGAGATCCAGGCGTCGCCGCCCACGGCGACGACGATGACCGGCGAGCTGGCCCTGGAAGCGGTTTCGGTGAGCAAGTATTTCGGATCGCTCATCGCGCTGTCGGACGTTTCGCTGCGCTTGCGGCGCGGGACCGTGCACGCACTGCTGGGCGAAAACGGCGCCGGCAAGAGCACGCTGGTCAAGTGCATCATGGGCTATTACCAGGCCGACAGCGGCAAGGTGATGGTGAACGGCGTTCCCTCGCGCATCAAGAATCCGCGCGACGCCGCCGGGCTGGGGGTGGGCATGGTCTACCAGCACTTCACGCTGGTCGATAACATGACCGTGGCCGAGAACCTGGTCCTGTCCCGTCGCAACCTGCCGTTCGTCTTCGACTGGGCCGCCGAGTACAAGGCGGTCAGCGTGTTCATGGAACGCATGCCGTTCCGTCTGGATCCGCGCCGCCCGGTGCGCATGCTGGCCGCCGGCGAGAAGCAAAAGCTGGAGATCTTGAAGCAGCTTTATCTCGGCAGCGCCATCGTCATCCTGGACGAGCCGACGTCGGTGCTGACGCCCGACGAAGCCGACGAGGTGCTGGGTCTGTTGCGCCAGATGACCCGCGACGGCAAGCTGACGGTGCTGATGATCTCGCACAAGTTCCGCGAGGTGATGAAGTTCGCCGACGAGGTCACGGTCTTGCGGCGCGGGCGGCTGGTGGGGCGGGGCCTGGTGGCCGAGCTGACGCCCGACGCGATGGCGCGCATGATGGTGGGCGACGAACCGCCGCGCGCCAACCAGCAGCGCGCCCAGCGCGACGCCGGCCCGGCGACCCTGGAGATCAAGTCGCTGCACGCCGACGACGATCTGGGCACGCCGGCGCTGACCGATTTTTCGCTGCTGGTGCGCGCCGGCGAGATCGTCGGCATCGCCGGCGTCTCAGGCAACGGTCAAGAGGAATTGGTCGAGGTGCTGGCCGGCCAGCGCGTGGCCCGGGCCGGCACCGTGGTCATCAACGGCGATCGCTATCAAGCCAAGCGCGCCGAGATGCGCAATCAGAAAGTCCGCTGCCTGCCCGACGAGCCGCTGCGCAACGCCTGCGTGGGGGCCATGACCGTCGCCGAGAACATCGGGTTTCGTCGCTTCGATCGACAACCGTTCGCCATCGGCCGCACGCTGGTCAGCCAGAGGGCCCTGCGCAAGAGCGCCCGATCCCTGATCGCCGAGTACGGCATCCGCACGCCCGGTCCGGACGCGCCCATCGGCAGCCTGTCGGGCGGCAACGTCCAGCGCGCGGTGCTGGCGCGCGAGCTGCACGAAGACGTGGCGCTGCTGGTGGCGTCGAACCCGTGCTTCGGCCTCGACTTCGCCGCGGTGGCGGAGATCCGGTCGCGCCTGATGGAGGCGCGCAACCGCGGCGCCGCCGTCTTGCTGATCAGCGCCGACCTCGACGAGATTTTCGCCCTCGCCGATCGCATCGTGGTGATCAGCGAGGGCCGCGCCACCCACGCCGTCGATATCGCCGAGGCGGATCTGGGCGTCATCGGCCGGCACATGGCGGGTCACGCGTGAGCGTCGCCGCGGCAGTCGCCAACATCCCCGCCACGCCGTATCCGTTCCCCGGCGCCGGCAACGTGGCGCTGGTGGTGATCGACATGCAGCGCGATTTTCTCGAGCCGGGCGGCTTCGGCGCGGCGCTGGGCAACGACGTGACGCGCTTGCAGGCCATCGTTCCGACGCTGGCCCGTTTGATCGGCGCCTTTCGCGCGGCGCGCTTGCCGATCATCCACACCAAGGAAGGCCACCGGGCGGATCTAGCCGACTGCCCGCCGGCCAAACGCACGCGCGGCAAAATCGGCCTGCGCATCGGCGACAAAGGTCCGATGGGGCGCATCTTGATTCTGGGCGAGCCCGGCAACGACTTCGTGCCCGAACTGGCGCCCGGCCCCGGCGAGCTGATCCTGCCCAAGCCAGGAAAAGGCGCTTTTTATGCCACCGACCTCGACGCCACCTTGCGCGCGCGCAAGATCCAGCGCCTGGTCATCACCGGCGTGACCACGGAGGTCTGCGTGCAGACGACCATGCGCGAGGCGAACGATCGCGGTTATGACTGCCTGCTGGTGGAAGACTGCACGGAGAGTTATTTCCCCGAATTCAAGGCCGCCACGCTGGCCATGGTCGCCGCGCAGGGCGGGATCGTCGGGTGGACCGCGCCCGCCGGCGCCGTCATCGACGGGCTGGGAGCCGGGGGATGAATGCCACCGCTCGTCTGGTCTTCCCCAACCTTCCCGAAAGGGTGTCGCGGGCCGATCTGCCGTGGAAACCGCTGCGTCCCGGGGTGGACATTTATCGGCTCTACGGCGGGTCGGAAGGCGAAGACGGGCCCAGCGCGGCTCTGCTACTGTACGCGCCCGGCGCGACGGTTCCCGAACACACGCACCCCGGTCATGAGCACATCTATGTTCTCAGCGGCAGCCAGGCCGACGAAAACGGCGTCTACGGCGCCGGCAGCCTTATCGTCAATCGACCCGGCACCCAGCACAGCGTCCGCAGCCCCAACGGCTGCGTCGTCCTGGTCATCTGGGAACGGCCCGTCGTCTTCACCGAGCGCTGACGCCGCGGTCGGCGGTGTTGGCGCCGGCTGGGACGCGGCGCTGGAGCTGGCGTTTGCGCCGGCCACGGTGCTGGCGCGGCGCCGTCACCACGGCCCGCTGGCGGTGCAACGGACGTTTCATCCCGAGGGTCCGTCGGTGTGTCACGTCTACGTGCTGCACCCGCCGGGCGGTATCGTCGGCGGCGATCACCTGCGCATCGCCGCCACCGTCGCTGCCGGCGCGCACGCGCTGCTGACCACGCCCGCCGCCACCAAGGTCTATCGCAGCAGCGGCGCGCGGGCCCAGCAACGCCAGCACCTCTCGGTCGCCGCCGGCGGCGCGCTGGAGTGGTTGCCGCAAGAGACGATTCTATTCGACGGCGCGCACGTCGATCTGGAGACGCGCGTCGATCTGCAGTCGGGCGCGCGCTTCATCGGCATGGAGACCCTGTGCTTCGGTCTGCCCGCCCGCGGGGAAGCTTTCGCCCGCGGCCGCTGCCGGCAAGCGCTGGAGCTGTGGCAGGACGGACGGCCGCTGCTCATCGAACGCGGGCGCTTCGACGGCGACGCACCGGTCAGCGCCGCGCGCTGGGGCCTGGGCGGCGCGCCGGTGCTGGGCACGCTGCTGGCGACCACGCCCGCGGTGTCGCCGGCGGGCGCGTCGATGGCGGCCGTCGTCGACCAGCTTCGCGCGCTGGTCACAGAGCTGCCGTCCGGCGATCTGGGCGCGATCACCACCGTCGGTGACGGCGCCGCGCTGGTGTGCCGGTACCTGGGCGCCAGCACCGAACGCTGCGCCACCTTCTTGCGCGGCGCCTGGCGCTTGCTGCGCCCGACGATGATCGGCCGCCCGGCCACCCCACCGCGCATCTGGGCCACCTGAATTTTTTTCGACCGACCCACGCAGGCGAAAGACGGCCACCCCATGGAACTGACCCCGCGCGAAAAAGACAAGCTGCTGCTGTTCACCGCCGCGCTGGTCGCCGAGCGCCGCAAGGCCCGCGGCCTGAAGTTGAATTACCCGGAAGCAATCGCCTTCATCTCGGCGGCGATCATGGAAGGCGCGCGCGAAGGCCGCACCGTCGCCGATCTGATGAGCGCCGGCGCGCAGCTTTTGACCGCCGACGACGTCATGGACGGCATCGCCGAGATGGTCACCGAGGTCCAGGTCGAAGCCACCTTCCCCGACGGCACCAAGCTGGTCACCGTGCACCAGCCGATCCGTTCGGCGAAGATCATCGGCATCGGCGAGGTGCAGGTCGCCGCCGGCGACATCGCCTTGAACGAGAGACGTCCGACCGTGCGCCTGGAGGTGTCGAACACGGGCGACCGGCCGATCCAGGTCGGCTCGCACTATCACTTCTTCGAGACCAACCCGGCGCTGCGCTTCGATCGGGCCCTGGCCCGCGGCTTTCGCCTGGACATCCCGGCCGGCACGGCGGTGCGCTTTGAACCGGGGCAGACCCGCACCGTCGAACTGGTGGCCTACGCCGGCGCGCGCGTGGTGCTGGGTTTCCGCGGCGACGTGATGGGCCCGCTTGACGGAGGCCGCTCGTGAAGACCATCGACCGCCGCGCCTACGCCGAGATGTACGGCCCCACCACCGGCGATCGCGTGCGCCTGGGCGACACGGATCTCTTCATCGAGATCGAACGCGACCACACCATCTACGGCGAAGAGGTGAAATTCGGCGGCGGCAAGGTCATCCGCGACGGCATGGGCCAGTCGCAGCGCACCAACGACGTCGCCGTCGACACCGTCATCACCAACGCCGTCATCGTCGACGCGCGCGGCATCATCAAGGCGGACATCGGGATCAAGGACGGGCGCATCGCCGGCATCGGCAAAGCCGGCAACCCCGACGTGCAGCCGGGCGTCGACATCATCATCGGCCCCGGCACGGAGATCATCGCCGGCGAGGGTTGCCTCGCCACCGCCGGCGGCATCGACTCGCACATTCATTTCATTTCGCCGCAGCAGTGTGAAGATGCGCTGACCTCGGGCGTGACCACGATGATCGGCGGCGGCACCGGACCGGCGGCCGGCACCAACGCCACCACCTGCACGCCCGGCCCCTGGAACATCGCCCGCATGTTGCAAGCGGCCGACGCCATCCCGATGAACATCGGGTTTCTCGGCAAGGGAAACGCCAGCCGCCCCGACTCGCTGGTGGAACAGGTCGTCGCCGGCTGCATCGGCCTCAAGTTGCACGAAGACTGGGGCACCACGCCGGCGGCCATCGACTGTTGCTTGACCGTCGCCGACCAGTTCGACGTGCAGGTGGCCATTCACACCGACACCCTGAACGAGAGCGGCTTCGTCGAGGACACCTTGGCCGCGTTCAAGGGCCGCGCCATTCACACCTATCACACCGAAGGCGCCGGCGGCGGCCACGCCCCCGACATCATCAAGGCCTGCGGCGTGCCGCACGTGCTGCCGTCGTCGACCAACCCAACGCGCCCATACACGATCAACACCATCGACGAGCACCTGGACATGCTGATGGTCTGCCACCACCTGGACCCAGGGATCCCCGAAGACGTCGCCTTCGCCGAATCGCGCATTCGCCGCGAGACCATCGCCGCCGAGGACATCCTGCACGATCTGGGCGCGTTCTCGATGCTGTCCAGCGATTCGCAGGCCATGGGCCGCGTCGGCGAGGTCATCACCCGCACCTGGCAAACCGCCCACAAGATGAAACAACAGCGCGGCTTTCTGCCCGAAGACGCCTCTGCTGGTTCGCGCCACGACAACTTTCGCGTCAAGCGTTACCTCGCCAAGTACACCATCAACCCGGCCATCACCCACGGCATCTCGCACGAGGTGGGCTCGATCTCCGTCGGGAAATTGGCCGACATCGTCCTGTGGCGGCCGGCGTTCTTCGGCGCCAAGCCGGCGGTGATCATCAAGGGGGGCTTGATCGCGTCGGCGCCGATGGGCGATCCGAACGCGTCGATCCCCACGCCGCAGCCGGTGCACTATCGCCCGATGTTCGGCGCGCTGGGCGGCGCCCGCCACGCCACGTCGGTGACGTTCGTTTCGCGGGCGGCGCTGGAAGACGGTGTCGGCGAACGCCTGGGATTGCGCAAACGGCTGGAGGTGGTGCGCGGCACGCGCGCCATCGGCAAGCGCGATCTGGTGCACAACGACGCCTTGCCGGTGATGGAGGTCGACCCGCAGACATACGAGGTGCGCGCCGACGGACAACTGCTGACCTGCGCGCCGGCCACGGTTTTGCCGCTGGCTCAACGCTATTTTCTGTTCTAGGAGATCGAACGCCATGCTCAACGTGCACGAAGTGATCCCCGCCGCCGCCGTCGACCAGGGTAACGATGCACCCGATGGGATCGTCACGCTGACCTTCGAAGAACGCCGCCGCAGCCGCCTGCTGGCCCATCTTGACGACGGGCGCGAGCTGGCGCTGCGGTTGCCGCGCGGAACGGTGTTGCGCGACGGCGATCGCCTGCGCGCGCGCGACGGCAGCGTGGTGGTGGCGGTGCGCGCCGCCGCCGAGAGCCTGTCGGTCGGGAACACCCGTCATCCGCACCTGCTCACCCGCGCGGCGTATCACCTGGGCAACCGCCACGTCCCGGTGGAGATCGGTGCCGGGTGGGTGGCGTACGCGCACGATCACGTGCTGGATGCGCTGGTGCGCGCGCTGGGCCTGGAGATCGAGGCGCGGGTGGCGCCGTTCGAACCGGAGGTGGGCGCCTTTCACACCGAACGCGGCGGCCACCACCACGGCGACGGCGTCGCGCACGATCACAACCACCCACACGACCACGCGCACGCGCCCGACCACGACGAACACGGCAGCGACCAAGCGCCCGGCGACCACGCGCAAGCGGACCACGAAAGCCACGACCATGATGAAGGCTCCCCTCAGCACTGAGCCGTCGCCGCGCGCGGCCGGGGCGCTCGGCGAGGCGGCGTTGCTGCGTCTGCTGCAGCTTTGCAGCCCGGCGCTGCCCATCGGGGCCTTCGCTTATTCGCAGGCGCTGGAGCCGGCGGTCGCCGCTGGCTGGGTGTGCGACGAAGCCACGGCGATCGATTGGATCAGCGGCCTGCTGGAGGGAAGCCTGACCGCTCTGGATCTGCCGATCGTCGAGCGCCTGCACGCCGCCTGGTCGGCGAACGACGTTGCCACCGTCGACGATTGGACCGCGCTTTTGGCCGCCTCGCGCTCCTCGCGCGAGCTGCAAGCCGAAGAGCGGCACCTGGGCGCCGCGCTGGCCCGGGTGCTGGACGGCGTGGGCATCGCGGAAGCCGCCGCCTGGACCGCGCGCGCCGACGTCACGTACGCCGCGATGTTCGCCCTCGCCGCCAGCCGCTGGGGCATTCCGGTCGCTGTCGCGCTGTCCGCTTACGCCTTCGTCTGGTGCGAGACGCAGGTCAGCGCTGCCGTTCGTCTGATCCCGCTCGGCCAAAGCGCCGGCCAGCGGGTCTTGTCGGCCCTGTCCGCGACCATTCCCGCCTGCGTCGTTTTCGCGCGCGCCGTCGCCGACCACGACATCGGCGCCGCCGCGCCGTCGCACGCCATCGCCAGCGCCGTTCACGAAACGCAATACTCGCGGCTTTTCCGGTCGTGAGCCAAACAGGGAGCCAAGCCATGAACCCCGAGCAGAACGCCAATCAGCTTGCCCAGCCGTTGCGCCTGGGCGTGGCCGGCCCGGTTGGATCGGGAAAGACCGCGCTGGTCGATGCCCTGTGCAAACGGCTGCGCGACGAATTCCGCATCGCTGTCGTCACCAACGACATCTACACCAAGGAAGACGCGCAATTTCTGATCCGCAGCGGCGCCTTGCCGGAAGAACGCATCGTCGGCGTCGAGACCGGCGGCTGCCCGCACACCGCCATCCGCGAGGACGCGTCGATCAACCTGGAGGCCGTCGATGCCCTGATTCGTCGCTATCCGGATCTGCAGATGGTGGTGATCGAAAGCGGCGGCGACAACCTGGCCGCGACGTTCAGCCCCGAGCTGGCCGACCTCACCATCTACGTCATCGACGTGGCGGCGGGTGACAAGATCCCGCGCAAGGGCGGCCCCGGCATCACCAAGTCGGATCTGCTGGTGATCAACAAGATCGATCTCGCCCCCGCCGTCGGTGCGTCGCTGGAGGTGATGGATCGCGACGCCCGCAAGATGCGCGGCACTCGCCCGTTCGTGTTCACCAACTTGAAGACGCGGGAAGGGATCGAGCCGATCGCCGACTTCGTGGTCAAGCGCGGCTTGCTGCGCGCCTGAGGAAGCAACCCGACTGGAGGGCGGCGACCGTCAGCCCATCGGCGGCGCTTGCGGAACGCCGAAGGCGTCACGCAGCGACGGATAGCGGACCTTGGGTGTGTCGACGTCGTGCAGGCCAATGCGCAACGACACCGATTTTCCGTCGCCCCACGGCCACCACAACCCGAACGCCCCCGGTGCGCCGGGATCGCCGCCCCAAAGCAAGAGCTGCCCGGGGCGCACGCCGCCGTATTCATCGGCCAGCGCGCGCGGCGCCGCCGGCGCCTGGGCCAATGTCGCGCTGTCAAACACCAACGGCAACACGCCGGCGTACGCCGCCTGCGCCAGATTTTTCTGGGCCATCTCGATCGTCGACATCACGCACTTCATGCGACGGTCGTATCCCCACTCGGGCGCGGGCCATGCCGCGCGTACTTTCACCAGATCCGCGAACAGCTTTCCCCACAGTGGCTCAGCACTCGCCATCGCCCTATCGTAAACGGTTCTGTCACAACCACAAGAAGGGCATCCGGCTATCGCTGGCGGCTGATGGCGCCGATGGCGCCCGATACGGCGATGTAGTCGTCGCCCGCCGCCGGCGTGGCGGTCTTGGCCAGATAGCGCCGCGCCTGTCGCAACAAAGGGACATCTTGTGCCTTCAAGATCGTCGGCAGCGAAGCGGCCCACGCCGTGCCTTCCGCCGGCGTCTTCAAACCGTCCAGCGCGGCAGCATCGCCGTCGAGCAACGCGCCGAAGGCCTGCAACCAGTGCTCGCGAATCCGCGCGGGCGCCGCGCTCGCCTTGCCGGCGCGGGCGGCCGATGGCCCGCCGGCCAGCACGGCCTGAATCGCCGCCCGCGCCTCGGCGGGCATCGCCGACACGTCAACGGTTCGCAAGGCCTGGGCCGCCTCCGGGGTCAACTGGAACACCAGCAGCCAGATGGCGATCAGCCGCCCGGGGTGCTTGCCGTCGGCGGCGATGCGCGCCAGCGCCGGCGTCGATCGACTCTCGTCCTGGCTGCCGTAAAGAAAAAGCGCGCCCAGCTGGGCATCGACGTTGGCGTCGCCGGTGGGCCCTGGCAGCGCGTAGTGATGCCCGGTGTCGGCCAGCCAGCGCGCGCCCGCCGCCGAGACGTCGAATCCTTCGTAGGCGCGGGCGGCCAGGGTCTCGATCCACAGCCGCAGATCGATGTCTTCCAGCGGCGCGCCGGTCCACAAGCGCACCTGCAGCGCCTTCGATTCGATTCCCGGATCCACCGCCATCAAAAGCGCAGCGCCGTCGAAGAGAAAGAAAGGATCGGCCGCTGGATCATTCAAAGCGGCGCGCAAGCACGGCGCCAGCCGGAGCGGATCGGCTTGCACGTCCTTCCAAAGCCGATCAAGTAGCGCCGACTTGCCGTCCTGTTCAGCCGGGGTCAGGCGGGAGGGTTTGAACGTGTACGTGGCGCGGATGCGCGCCGCCAGCGCCTGGCATTCCGGCGTCGGCGGCGTGGCCGGCGCCGTCACCGCCGTGGCGGGCGTGACAGGTGCCGGGCCGTGACAGCCACCCATCGCCAGCAGCATGGCCACCGCGCCGACCGCCCGCCATCGGAACAATCAGTTGGCCTTGTGGGCTTTCTTGGCGGCCCCGGCCCTTTCGGGCGCGGCCGGCCAGGTCTTCACGATCATCTCGACCAGCTGATCGCCTTTGACCATCATCTGGCCGAACTTGGCGTCCCACTCGGCGGTAGGCTTCGACGCCTTGATGTCATCGACCGACTTCTTGGCGGCGATCTGTTTGCCGATGCGGTCGTGGATCTGAACCAGCATGTCGTGCCAGGCCTTCAGATCGGCCTTGCTGGAGATCTGGCCATGGCCCGGAATGATCTTGGTGTTGTCGTCGCACATCGCCAGCACCTTCTCGGCCGCGGTGATGAACCCGGCGAAGACGCCGCCGTTGTTGGTGTCGACCAGCGGGTAAGAGATGGTGACGAACGTGTCGCCCATGTGAATGACGTTGGCCTTCTTGAAGTGCACGATGGCGTCGCCGTCGGTGTGCGCCGGTGGGACATGGAAGACGTGAATCTCGTCGCCGTTCAGGTGCAAGGTGACGTCGTCGCTGAAGGTCACCACCGGCAGCGCGGCCGGCGGCAGGGCCGGGAAGGTCATCTTTTGTCCGAGAAAATCCATGAATTGATCGACGCTCAGCCGTTTGCGGACGTTGTCGTGGGCGATGATCACCGCGCCGGCGGCGGCCATGGCCGGGTTGCCGCCGGTGTGGTCGGCGTGCCAGTGGGTGTTGACGACAAATCGCACTGGCTTTTTCGTCAGGGCGCCCAGCGCCGCCTTCAGCTTGGGAGTCATCGGCGCGATCTCGTCGTCGATGATGAACACGCCGTCGTCGCCCACGGTGACGGCGACGTTGCCGCCGGCAAAACCGTTTTCTCCCTCGATGACCGAGACGCCGCCCGCCACCGGGCTGGTCTTCAGCGTCACCTTCGCGGGATCGCCCATCTGCGCCAGCGCGGGGGCGCTGGCCAGCAGAACGGCCATTGTGGACATCGTGATTTTTTTCATGGGCGCAGTCTGCCGCAAAGATTCACCCCGTCAAACTGGCGGGGACTATTCCAGATGCGCTTCGATGCGTGGATCCGGGACCAGCCAGATCAGGGCCACCAGCACGTAGATCGCCGCCGATATCCAGGGCGCGACGAACGCCAGCGGAATCGCCGACACGTACAGCAGCGCCGACACCTTGCCCTTGCGATCGGCGCCGACGGCCTTGGCCAGCTTCGAACCCGGACCTTGGTTGGCGATGATCGTGCGCAGCAAGATGGTGTACGCGATGGCCGCGCCCAGCAGCAGCGCGCCGTAGACGGCAGTGGGCAGGGGCGCCAGATGGTTTTCACCCATCCAACCCATCCCGAACGGGATCAACGACAGCCAGAACAACAGGTGGTTGTTTGCCCAGAGGATCTTGCCGTTCACGCGCTCCGTGGCGTGCAGCATGTGGTGGTGGTTGTTCCAGTAGATGCCGATGAAGACGAAGCTCAGCAGGTAGGTGAGGAAGATCGGCAGCAGCGGTCGCAGATCCGTCCACGAGGGGCCGTGTGGAACCTTCAACTCCAGCACCATGATGGTGATCAGGATGGCGATGACGCCGTCGCTGAAGGCTTCCAGTCGTCCCTTGGTCATGGCAGGCGACTTTAGCGCGCGTGCCCGCGGATGGCGGCGGACACAAAAAGAAACCGGTCAAGGAGCCGGATCAGGCTTCGATGGCTGAAACGCTGCTGGTGACCGCGCCGCCGCCGCCGCCGAAACTGGTGAGGGGCAGCCCGGCCGCCTTCAGCACCGATAGCAGAACCGTGCTGGTGTTCTCGGCACTGGTGGAACGATAGTGGATGCCGGGGTGCTTGAGGAACCCGCCGCCACCGCCGGCCACCACGAGCGGGTAGTCGGTGATGCTGTGGGCCTTGCCGTCGGCGACGTCGGTGCTGCCCATGATGACGGTGTTGTCGAGAACATTGCCGGCGCCTTCCGAGATCCCCTTTATCGACTGCAGCAACTGCGAGAAGCACTGCATGTGGAACACCGTCGAGGCGGCCACCAGCGGCTGATCGCCTCCCTCGTCGTGGGTCATCGAGTGGTGCCCTTCGCTGGCCATGGTCTGCCAGAACAAAGTGGACGCCGTGCTGCCGGAGTACATCATGCTGAACACGCGCGTCTGGTCGCAGGCCAGCGCCATCGCGATGAGGGTGCTCATCGCGGCGGCCTTTTCGGCGACCATCTCTTTGCCACCCTGGTCCGGATTGTTGCCGGGGTCGCTGATCTTGCTGCACATGGCCGGCTGAACGGTGGCGTTGGCCAACCGTCCTTCCAGGTCGCGAACGTTGCTGGTGTGTTGATCCAGCCGGGCCTTGTCGAACGCGCTGACCCTGGCCCGGACGGCGGTGATGTCGGTCGCCACAGCGTCGAGGACGCTGCGGCGGAGCATCTTGGTCACATCCGTCACCGGCATCGAGTTCGGCGCGACGAAGCCGTTGCCGAATAAACGCGAGAACACCGTCGAGGCGTTGTACTCGGGCGGGTTCGGGCTGTCCGGGCCGTTGTGCGACAGATAGTGAAGCGAGGTTCCCTCGTTGCCGTTCACGCGCGTCGAGACGCCGGTTTCCAGCGATTTCAGCTGGCCCGGCTGGGCCAGCACCTTGGCGGCCACCTGGTCGATGCTGGGCGCGCTGAACGTCGAACGGAAAGGCGCTCCGTTGGCCGGCTGAACGACCATCGGATTCCCGGACAGGATGCCGACGGTGCCCGCATGGTGGCCTTGCTGGTTACCGGTCTTAAGGGTCATGCCCGAGACGATCGAGACGTAATCCCTCACCGGCATGAAGGGCATCAACGCCGTGTTCAAAGGGTAGTTGGCGCCCGTCGTGGTCGGGTTCCAATGAGCCAGCTTGACGCCGTTCCCCCAGAAGAAGATCCCCAATCGTCGGGGAAGCGCCGTCCCGTCGGCGTGGGCGGTTCCATTGGCGTTGAACATCGCTTCCAGCGGCGGCAGCGCGAAGGAGACCCCAGCGCCTCCCACCAGGCCGCGGAGAACAGTTCGTCGCTTGATCCGTAAAGTCGACATATCGGCTCCTTTCAACTTCTCTCGCCGGGAACTGTGCTTACTGGGGCTTCGCTGCGTAGATAAAGCCGGGGCTGTTGACCATGCCTTCCAGCAGAGCTGAAAAGTGGTAACCGTCGCCAGAGAACGCCTTGACCAGCGCGTCGATGGCCGGCTTTTCGCCGTCCGTGTCCACGTGCCCGACCGCATAGCGGTACATCACCGAGGCCAGGCAAACGGGCGTCTGCGAGTGGTTGCGAACGGCCGTCGCCAGGCCGACCGGGCCGGTGAAGGTGGCGGCGTCCAGGTTGCCGCTGGCGTCGATCGGCTGGCCAGCCTCCATGGTGCGGAAGGCGCCGATACCGTCAAAGTTCTCCAGGCCCAGGCCAACCGGGTCCATCAACGAGTGACAAGCAGCGCAGGAAGGATCGGTTCGGTGCTGCGTGAGACGCTGCCGGGTCGTTCCGGGCATGGTCTCCGGAAAGGCCGGGACGTTCGCGGGCGGCGCCGTGATTTGCTGACACAACATCATCTCGCGAATGAACTTGCCGCGCTTGGTGGGTGAGCTGCGCGTGGGCTGTGAATTACCAGCCAGGAAACTGGCTTGTCCGAGCAAGCCGGAACGCAGGCTGGACGCCGGGTAGGTCGCCGCCACGGAGGTCGTGCCCGCGCCCGGGGCCGTCATGCCATAGAGCTTGGCCATCTCGGCGTTCACGAAGGTATTGGTCGAAGTGTAGATGTCGCGGTAGTCGCCTTTGGTGGTGAACGCAATGTTGGTGAGGAACTTCAGCGTTTCGTCGCGCATCGAGGCACCCAGCGTTGGGCTGACCTCGGGGAAAATGGCCGGCTGCTGGGCCAAGGTGTCCAGATCGCCCAGACGATAAAGCTCGGTGAAGAACGTCTGCATGGCCGCCGATGTCCGAGGCGAAGCGAGCAGTCGTTGCGCCTGAGCGGTTAATCCCGCGGATTTGGTCAGCTGATGCGCGTCCGCCGCGTCCAGCAAGGCGTCGTCAGGCGTGGTGTTCCAAAGGAAGTAAGACAGCCGGGTAGCCATCTGGTAGTCGTCGAATGCGACCTGCGTGGCATTGCCGGTGGGGGCGGCGCCGAGCTCCATTCGGTAGATGAAGTAGGGTGACTGAAGCAAGCCGGCCACCGCGTACTCCAAGCCGCTGAAGTAGTTGGCGAGAGCGGTCTGCGCGCCCTTCGCCACGCCGGCGTAACGGCTAACCTCGTCGTCGGTCAGCGGACGGCGCCAGACGCGGCGTCCGAAGGTGCGGATGAACTGGCTGGTGCAGGTGTCGTCCGTGGTGCCGGCCGGCGTGCAGCCGATCAAGGTCGCGCGGCCCGTCACATCGGACAGGGCTTTGTGCGCCACTTCCAGCGACGCGGCCTCAAGCTGTTCGACGAAAGCGGCCGACAGCTGCACGCGCGCCGCGCCGATCGATGCGAAGCCGCTCAGCGCCGTGTCGGGCTCGAATTGCGTCGAGATGGTCATCCCGCCGCCGAACAGATCAGTGACCGAGTTACGCAGTTCGGGAACCGTCAGACGCCGGAGGCCACCTTGCTCGGCGACAAAGTTGGCGGGCGCGGGTGGGGGCATCCCGGGACCGCCGTTGCCGCCGTTGCCGGTGCCATTGCCACTGCCCGGCGTTCCGCTGCCGCCGCCCATCGACGTTCCGATCTCGCCTGAGCAACCGACCGCCGCAGCCGCCAACGCGAGCGTCGTCAAACTCCAGCGCGCCATCACCGACGCCGTTCCTCGAAATGCCGAACGATCGATCATGGAAGACCTCCAACTATCTCTGAATGGCGGACGCGATCTTGCCGATTACCAGGTCGGACTTGGCTGCCGTCACGCGCGCTCCCCGAAACCACCGCGCGAGAACTATTCCTGACCCCGCCGAACCACCACCCCAGAATGCCTTCGGTCGTATCGAACTGTCCCTTAAACTGAACGGCCGAGCAGCGGCTGCTCGGCACTCACGAAGGGGGGCTAACCGAAAGACCTTATCACTGACATGTAGACACCGATACGCAAAACGACAACCTGTTCGGACCGGTCAACCGATTTGCCCGCCCCATATTGCATAGTGGTCAGCAGCCGCCATAACCGATCAGTTCGCAAGCGAGGGCGAATGCGGGTGCTTTTCCGAGGACCGGATTGTCGGTGACAAGTCCCCGTCCGAGGCACGCGAATGGGCCGATTGTGCCCGCGATTTCAACAGGTTCTCCTTGGGGTGGTGGTCGAGCTTGGACCGATCGGCTTTTTCGTTCTGGTGGACCAACTCGGGTGCCGTTCCGATGCCGGTCGCGGGCTTCCCGGCGGAGCCTGCGAACCGGGGCGGCGGCTGATCTCGACGGTTCTTCGCGGCCCGTCAAACGGGTGGCGGCCACCAAGCCCACAGCAGCACCATCACCGCGCCGGTCACCAGGACCCAACATAGGCCGCGGCCGGCATTCGTGCTGGCGAAACGGTCGCTGGGGTTGCGGGTCATCCGGCTGGACGGATCGCTGTTGTCTCTTGATCGCTCGCTGCTGCGGTACGAGGTAGTCAGCTTCATGATCTACTTTGATCCCGGTTGACCCGGCGCCTCGGCTCGGACAACCTCAACGGACTTTCCGGTCCCGTGCATCCGCCTCGAGGATTTCGTGCGCCCAGCTTCCCGTGTCGCCATCGGTTTGTTAGTTCTTGCCGTCATCGGCGGGGCGTTCCTCTGGGGCCGGCGTCACGCGCCGCCGCCGGCTGCCTCGCCGACGCCCGTCGCGCCGCCTGTCGCACCGGTGGCGCCGCCGCCGCCACCGGTGAAGCCGGCCGTCCTTCACCCCATCGCGGCGGCGTCAGCGCCGGCTGCGCTGCCCGCGCTGGACCATTCCGATGACTATCTTGAAAAAGCCCTGGACGAGCTGGTCGGTCCCAAGTCCGTGCTCTCGTTTCTGATCGTAGACGGTCTCGCACGCCGCTTCGTCGCCACGGTGAACAATCTCGCCACGGACGGTGCCGCGGCCGATATGTGGCCGGTGCACCGAACCGCCGGCCGCTTCGACACGGAGGCGCGGGTCGGCGGCGCAGTGATCAGCGGCCGGAACGCCGAGCGCTATGCCGCCTTTGTGCGTTTTGTCGATGGAATCGACACGCGGCGAGCGGTGGCGCTTTACGTCCGCCTTTATCCGTTGCTCCAGCACGCCTACGAAGAGCTGGGGTTTCCGGGCCAGTACTTCAACGATCGCGTGGTCGAGGTGATCGATCACCTGCTGGCGACACCCGACCTCGCCGAGCCCATCAAGGTCAAACAGGTCACCGTCGACGGCTCGGCCCGACCGTCGGGCGCGGGGCTTTACGTGTTCGACGACCCGACGCTGGAGGCCCGGTCGGCGGGCCAGAAGATCCTGCTGCGCATCGGGGTGGAAAACGCCCGCCGGCTCAAGAGCAAGCTCCGCGACGTTCGCCAGCGAATTGCCCGGGGAGCGCTGCCCGGCGGGCGGCTGGGCGAGACGGTTTCCCGCCCTCGGTAACGGGCCATGCCACTGTCAATGGCCGCTTTCAGATCAGCGATGGGCGCGTCTCGTTCTGCCACATCTCGTTGGCACCATCAGGTAGACGTTGAGGGGCCGCTGGTAAGCCGGGCGATCTGGGCGTTACTGAGGCAGAACAACACCGCTGGTGTCAGCGCACGTACTGTCGTCGAGCGCGGCTGGATGTCGATGAGTGACATCTCAGCCACGCAATCTCCGGGGTGCAGCACGGCCAGCCGGACTTCGGAGCCCTGACTTCCGCACTTATAAACCTCGAGCTCGCCTTGACACACGACGAACCGGCTCTTGGCCGGCTCACCGAGGGCGTTTGCGCTGATCCCAGGGTCTATTTGGTTGCCGCCGCTTCCTCCTGGGCCTCGACGGTCGGCAAGGGGCCAAAGTCCAGGCCCGCCGCCGATGCCTTGACGATATCGAACGCGGTGACGATACCGACCAGCTGGCGCTGCTCGTTGGCGACGCAGGACGCGATGGATCTTTCGTTCCGCCATTCCTATCGCCGCCAGCAAGGCCGGATCTCCTCGAACAGCGCCAGCACGTCAGGGTTCATCACGTGTATACGCCTGGGGTCATGATGTCGCGCACTTTGGCTTCTGCGACGAATGAGAGTCGCGGCGTTCACGCAATCCTTGCCGTTCTGAATATTCGGGACGAATAAATTTCGCCCGCGGCGATTCTCTCGTATCGAGGTTGACGCCCTGAACGCCGCGCCGGAGAAATAGCCGCGGAGATCTTCCCGCGCAGGCGCTTCGAGCGCAGGATCGTCGGATGACCATCGACGCGCGCCATCCGGGTTTGGATACCCTTTCGTCGGACCACCTGCGCACGCTGGGGCGCACCGGCGCGGCGGTATTGCCGGTGTCCCTGGGCGGGGAAGGGATCCTGCGCACCACCGGCCGGGCGCGCGAGGCAGTTCCGGTCATCCTGGAGGCGTTGCGCCTGGGCGTGCGCTATTGCGACACCGCGCCCGCTTATCAGCAGAGCCAGGATTATTACGGCGACGCGTTCCGCGCGGCGGGCCAGGGCGCCCGCGAAGGTGTCTTTCTCGCGTCGAAGACGCACGCGCGCCGGCGCGCGCCGGCGCTGCGCTTGCTGGACGAATCGCTGCGCCGCCTCGGCACTGATCATCTGGATCTCTGGCAGATGCACGACCTGCGTGACTTCGCCGAGCTGGACGTTCTGTTCGGCCAGGACGGCGCGCTGGCGGCCGCGGCAGAGGCTAAAGCGGACGGGCGCATCCGTTTTGTCGGACTGACGGGCCATCACGATCCGGCGGTGTTGCTGGAAGCCATGCGGCGTTTTCCCTTCGATAGCGTGCTGGTCGCGGTGAACCCGGCGGATCCGCGCCGCCGGCCGTTCATCTCGACGGTGGTGGCGCAGGCCCGGCGGCTGGAGATGGGCGTGGTCGGCATGAAGGTGCTGGCGGCGGGACAGCTGCTGGAAGCCGCCGAAGCACCGGAGCTCATCCGCTATGCCGCGTCGATCACGGACACCGTGATCATCGGCTGCTCGACCGTCGACGAGGTGCGGGCCAATCTCAGCGTGGCGCGCCACTTTCAAAGCATGTCTCCCGAGCAGCGCCACGCGCTGGAGCAACGAATCGCGCCCGCCGCCGATCGCTACGACTTCTTCAAGAGTCAGTCGCCCGCGTAAGTCGGGGTCAGCACGCCGGGCCGAGCATCTTAGACGCGCGCCGGTTTCCGCAGATTTCCTTGCGCGCGGATCAGCTTGAAGACGTCCGACTCGCCAACCACTCCCTCGACGGAACACTGGTCGGTGTGCTGAGCCTCCACGGACAAGAGCGCACGGTGCGCGTTCCCGTGTCGGCCTCGTGGACCGCCGACCATTTGCAGGCTTCGGGTCACTTCGTCATCCGGCAGTCCGAGTTCGGGATTCGGCCTTTCAGTCATTATTTGGGAACCGTGGCCGTGCGCGACGAGATCACGATCGTGATCCGCTGCGTCGCCACGCTGATCGCCAACGAGCGCTAAGGCGGCAGGCGACATCAGTATTAGAAAAAGTGTGCGGTCGGGGAGACTCGAACTCCCACAGCGTTGCCACCACCAGAACCTGAATCTGGCGCGTCTACCAGTTCCGCCACGACCGCAGCGAGGCAGACACTAGATAAGCGGCCGCCCGAGGTCAAGGACGAGTTGACCGTCGAGGCGGCCGCCGTCGTTTCCTCGACGGAGCGCGCGGGCCTACTGGTCGTCGTCGTCATCGTGGGCGCCGTCGCCCTCGGCGGTGTCGTCGCCGTTGCGTTCCAAGGCGCGATACAGGGTGCGGCGGTCGATGCCCAAACGTTCGGCAGCTTTCTTCTTGTTGCCGCCGCATTCCGTCAGCAGCAAGGCGATGTATCGGCGTTCCAGCTCGGCCAGGGTGGGGCGGTCTTCGATGATGCTGCCGCTGCCGCTGCCGGCGGCGCGCGGCGCTTCGACGCCCACCACTTCGGGCGGCAGATCCGACGGCAGGATGACGTTGCCTTTAGCCAGGGCGATCGCGCGCTCGACGGCGTTCTGTAGCTCGCGCACATTGCCGGGCCAGTCGTAGGCGGACAGCAGCCGCAGCGCCTCGGCTGACATAGCCGCGGCCGGTCGATTCTCCCGCCGCGCCACCTTGCTGAGAACGTGCGCCACCAGGATGGGGATGTCCTCGCCGCGATCGCGCAGCGGCGGCAAAGTCACGGTGACGACGTTGATGCGGAAGTAGAGATCCTCGCGGAAGCGCCCGGCCTTCACCTCTTCGTCGAGGTCTTTGTTGGTGGCGCAGACCAGCCGCACGTCGACGCGGATCGATTCGGCGCCGCCCACCGGCCGCACCTCGCCGTCTTGCAGTGTGCGCAGAAGCTGCGCCTGCATCTTCGGTCCCATATCGCCGATCTCGTCGAGGAATAGCGTCCCGCCGCTGGCCATCTCGAACAGGCCGCGCTTGGCGGCGACGGCGCCGGTGAAGGCGCCCCGGGCGTGGCCGAACAATTCGGACTCCAGCAGCGATTCGGTCAGCGCGGTGCAGTTCACGGGCACGAAAGCCGCCCGCGCCCGCGGCGAGTGCGTGTGGATGGCGCGGGCCACCAGCTCTTTGCCGGTGCCGGATTCGCCGTTCACCAGCACGGTGGCAGTCGACGGCGCCACCCGCGCCACCAGCTTGTACACCTCCAGCATCTTGCCGCTCTTGCCGACGATGTCTTCGATCTGGGTCTTGTTGTCGGTGGGCGTGGCCTTGTGCTCGGCCATCAGGCGGCGCCGTTCTAGGGCGCGCCCGACGGTCAGTTTCAGCTCTTCGATGTTGAACGGCTTCGAGACGTAATCGTACGCGCCGCGCTGGATGGCCTCCATGGCGCCGGTGACGTCGCCGAACGCCGTGATCAGAATGACCGGCGTGCCGGGCGCCTTGTCGGTAAACGCCTTCAGCACGTCCAACCCGCTGGACCGTTCCATCCGCACGTCGGAGACCACCAGGTCATAGCGGCCGGGCGCCGCCCGTTCGATCGCCCCGGCACCGTCGTCGACGGCGTCAACGGTGAAGCCTTCGCCGCGCAAGATCTCGCACAGCAGATCGCGGGCGACGCGATCGTCTTCGGCCACCAGGACGCGGGTCACGCGCGGCCTCCGGCGGCGGTGGCCAGGCGCAGCGACGGCTCGGCGCCGGTCGGCGCGCTGATGCGGGGCACGCGCACAAAAAACGTCGACCCGACGCCCGGCTTGCTTTGCACCGAGATGGTGCCGCCCAGCGCGGCGGTGAGCTGCCGGCAGATCGCCAGGCCGAGGCCCGTGCCCTTGCCGCGCCCTTTGGTGGTGTAGAACGGTTCGAAGATGCGCCGCAGGTCATCGGGCGCGATGCCGTGGCCGGTATCGGTGATGGTGATCAGCACGTCGTCCCCGGCTGCTTTGGCGGCGACGGTGACGTGGCCGTCCTTGTCCACGGCGTCCAGGGCGTTCGACAGCAGATTGATCACGATCTGGCGCAGCAATCCCGGATCGGTGACCAGCGAGTCGACGGGGGGGGCAACTTGAAACGCCACGCTGGCCCGCCCCGGCTCGGTGCCGCGAGTGACCTCGATGGCCTCTTCCAGCAGCTTGGGCAGCGACGTGGGCTGGCGATCGGGTTCCAGCGGGCGGGTGGAATCGAGATAGTCGCGCACGATGCGGCTGATGCGTTCGATCTCGCGGCCCGAGACTTCCAGGCGCTCACGCAGCGCCGGATCCAGATCGCGTTGCAACAAGGCCAGCTGCACGTGACCCGACACCGACGACAGCGGCGTGCCGATCTCGTGGGCCAGCTGCGCGGCTAACTGGCCCAGCGTGGCCAGGCGAACCTTCGAGGCATTCTCGCGCCGCATCTCGAACAGCAGGCGGTTCAGCTGGCCCAGCTGGCCGTTTTTTTCGGAAAGGTCGCGCGTGGCGGCTTCGATCTCGGCGCCCAGACGTTGGTTGAAGGCGCGAATCTGGGCGTCGGCCTGCGACAGTCGTTCCAGCATGCGGTTGAATCCTTGTGACAGACGCCCGACCTCGTCGACGGTATCGACGGGCACGCGGCGCGAAAGGTCGCCGGCCTCGACGTCGCGCATGGCGCCGGCCAAAACCTCCAGCGGCTTGCCCACCACCTTTTGCGTGATGAGTCCGGAGACCAGCGTCAGCACCACCAGGAGGCCGATGGCGAACACCAGTGAGATGCGCTCTTCGGTTTCCAGCAGGCCCTTGACCGGGCCCAACGTCCACTTCATCAGCAGGGTCGCTTGCCACGGACCTTTCAGGTCGACCGGCAATTCGATGGGCGTTTCCTCGGCACTGCCGGCATCCTGTTTGGTGACCACCAGAGGCTGGCGGCGAATGGGGGCGAACCGGGTGATCTCCGGGCGCTCGCCGCGGGGGGCGACGATGCGGCTGGAAGGGGTTTCGGCCTCGCGGTAGACGGACAGCTCCAGGCGGACGATCCGGCTGTGGCGGTTGACGTAGCCGTACAGCTTTTCTTCCAGATCGCGATCGTCGGCGTCGGCGTCGACGATCTTCAGGTCTTCGGCGATGTCGTGCGCCAGCTCTTCCGCCGACGTCTGCGCGTCCTTGATGATCCGCGCCCGCGTCAGATAAAGCCGCCCCCACGATGCCACGCCTACGGTCGCCGCCACGCTGACGGCGATGAGCCAAATCTTTGTCCGGATGGTCACGGGTCGAGCGCCCCAGTATACCGGCGCTGCAAGACCAGCACCCAACCCGCAAAACGAAACCCCCCGGAACGCTTGCGCGCGCCGGGGGTCTTAAACTGGCGCTCGTGCGGCCTTTCAGCCGACGAATGCCAGGAGTAACTACTCCTTCTTCTCTTCCTTCTTCTCGCCCTCGGCCTTCTTGCCCTTCTTGGCCTTCTTCTCCTTCTTCTCGCCGGAGGGGGCGTCGCCCGCGGGGGCCGGATCAGCGGCCTTGGCAACGGTCCAGGTGGCGGGGAGGAGAACGGCGAGCGCGAGGAAGATGGAGCGAACGAGCGTCATGGGCAACTCCTGGATTGGGTTTACATTCGGAGCCGAAGCTCCATTGCGGGCCGCCAAGAATGCAGTGGTTATGCCACGGCATGACGGCCGGTCGATTGCCGTCCTTCTGGCCACTTAGGGTCGCGGACGGTTTTGGCGCGATGGACTTGGTGGGGCAATCTTGCGACTGCGCGCGGGCCGCATGTGGCGATCCGCCTCACATCGTGGATTGGTGTGCTCTTCTGACGCTCGCGCTATTTGCCGGGTGCGGTCAGGATGGCGATGTGATTGGCGCCGGCTTTTTTCGCCACCGACATGATGTCCACCGCCGCGCCCAGCAGAACGTTCTTGTCGCCCCGAATGAGCAGCGTCTCCGAACCGACGTCGGTCAGGGCTTTGTGGATCTCCGCCTCCAGGTTGGCGACTTCGATTTTCTTGGCGCCCAGATAGACTTCGTTGCTTTTGGTCACCGTGAGAACCGGATCGCTGCGCCGCTGCGACACCGGTCCGGCGGTGTTGGCTTTTGGCAGGACCACCTTCATGCCCGCGCGCGACGATGCTTCCGATTCGACCAGCGCCGTCGACGTCACCATGAAGATGATCAGCAGAACCAAAAAAACGTCGGTGAGCGGCGTGATGTTGATCTCCGCGACAATGTTTTCAGAGCCGATGTCCGCTTCGCCGTCGCCGGTGCTGGCGTCTTCCAGTTGGATGTTGATGGCCATCGTTACGCCGTGGCAGGGCCCGTCGCGCCCGCGCTGGTCGGTTCGGCGGCGGAAGGCGTAGACGTCGCGGCGGCTGGCGCGCTGGTGCCGGCGCGGCCTTTGGCCAGCTCGCCCAGCGCAGTCAGGAACTCCTCGCAGTAAAGCTTGTAGTGCAAGGCCAGGGCGTTCACCCGCGAGACGAAATAGTTGTAGGCGATGACGGCGTAGATCGCGACCAGCAGGCCAGCCGCCGTCGCCACCAGCGCGGCGGCGATCCCTTGCGACACGACCTTGAAGCCGCCCGTTCCCGCCACCGACATCGACTGGAATGCCTTCAAGATGCCGACCACCGTGCCGAAAAGACCGACGAACGGCGCCGACGATCCGACCGTGCCCAGCGCCCACAAATATCGCTTGAACGACAACACCGCCGCCGCTCGCTGGGAGGTGACGGCCTCGGTGGTCTTGTGCGGCGTCTTCTGAAAAACCTGCAGGCCGCGTTCGAAGACCTCGGCCAGCGGGACCGAAGACATCTCACACAGCGCCGCCGCCTTGCCCAGATCGCCGGCGGAAAGGGCGTCGACCACCCGATTCTTGAACGCCTCCGACTTGGGCTGGATATTCCACAGCGCGTACATCCGCTCGCAAATCACCGTCAATCCAGCCAGCGACCACAACAGCAGCAGCGACAGGATCACCCACTCGTCGCGAACCAGGTTCCGGATCATTTCCCAGGACATGCGCCGAAAATTGTACCGCGGAACCTGGCCCGGCGCCCTAGTTCCGCCGGTCTCAGCGCGCCGGCGCCGGTTTTCCCCTAAAATCCCTGCGTGGCCACCACCTCCGTTGATATTGACCGCGCGGCAGCGGCGCGCGCGGTGGCCTCGGCGATCGGCGCGGTGGCGGTGACCGAAGTCGCGCTGACGCTGATGGAAGCGTTGCTGGTTTGCGTGCCCATCGTCGCGCTGGCCGGTCAATCGCTGACCGCCAGCGGCGAGACGCCGCGGATCGTGGCGGTGATCCTTGTGCTGCTGGTCCTGTCGTGGATGCGGGCCATCGATCGTGTTCGGCCGGTGCTGGCGGCGCGGGCGGCCAAGCTGCGCGGCCAGGCTTTGCTCCCGGCCGCCGAGGACGCCGCTCAGCGGGCAATGGCGCGCGCGCCGCTGGAGATGGCCCTCATACGCTGGGGCGTGTGGACGACGGTCGGCATCGGCGTCGGGGTGTTGCTGGCGGCGCGCCACCTTCTGGCCTGGCCGTCGGCGGTGGGCGTGGCATGCGTGGGTTTTTTGCATGCGGGTGGCGCGGCGGCCATTCGCGGGATCGCCTGGGAGCGAATGCTGGATCCGGTGCGGCAGAAGATCTTGCCAAACCTGGAGCCGCTCCGCGCATTCGCCGCCGGGTACCGCCGTCGCCTGTGCATGACGGCCATCGCGCTGGTGGGCCTTGGTCATGCGGTGGCGTCGGCGCTGATCGCCGTGTTCACCGGCCTCACCTCCGTGCAGGCGGGGACGCTGCTGGCCCTGACGGTGCCGGCGCTGGTGATCCCGATGCTGATCTGGTTTCGCTCGCTGGCCCGGCGGACCGTGCCCATCGAACATTACTTCGAGCTGGCCATCCGGCGTCCGACTTCGCGCGGGCCGGCGCGCGACGACCCGGCGGCGGTGGCGGCGTTTCGCTCGGCGCAGTCGATCCCGTATCGCCTGGCGGTGTACCAGTCCTTGGCCTGTTCGGTGGCGGCGGTGGCGGTGGTGGCGGTGGGCCGACGGCTGACGGGGTTCAACACCTCTATCGCCGGGCGCCTGCTGGGAGCGATCGGTCTGATGGTGCTGGCGTCGGGTTTGTACGAGACGCTGCTGTTGCGCGACGTGCTGCGGCCGCTGCTGGCACAGCTTGGCTCACGCCACCGGCTGCCGGCGGTGGACGTCCGGTCGAAGCTCGGGTTGCGGCGCAAGCTGATGCTGTTCTTTGGCGGCGTCATCGTTCTCAGCTCGGGTCTGGTGCTGCTCTTCGCGCTGTCGCCGCGGCACGGGCCGGCGATGATGATCGGCTCGACGGCGCTGGCCTTGGCTCTGGCGCTGGGATTGGTGGTGCTCATCGTACGCGACCTGGTGACGCCCATTCACGCGCTGGAAGAACGCGCTGACGAGATGGCGCGCGGCGAGCTGGCCCGCCCGGTCCCGCCATCGGGCGAAGCCGACGAGATCGGTCGCCTGACCTTTGCGTTCGAAGAGATGCGGCGGGCCTTGCGCGACAAGCTGCGCTCGACCGAATCGTTGAACATCGACCTTGAACGCGAGGTGCGCCGGCGCACCGAGGTGCTGGAGCAACGCAACACCGAGCTGCACGAGGCCCTGGAGAAACTGCGCCGCGCCCAGGACGATCTGGTGCGCACGGAAAAACTGGCGTCGATGGGCCGCCTGGTCGCCGGCATCGCTCACGAGATCAACAACCCGGTCAACGCCGTCATCAACACGCTGGGACCGCTGCAGGATTGCATTCACCAGATCACCGCAGCCGCGACCCCGGAAAAGATCGCCAGCGCCGTCGTTGACGCCGAGGAGATGCTGCGCGTGGTGCAGCGAGGCGCCGCGCGCAGCAAGGCCATCGTGCAGGCGCTGCACAATTATTCGCGCGGCGATGAATCCGTCCCGCGCGAGCTGAACCTGTCGCGCAGCATCGACGACACCATCGATCTGCTGCGCCACCGCCTGAAGAATGTCCGGGTCGAAAAAGAGATCGACGCCGACCTGCGTGTGGTGGGGTTCGCCGGTCAGATCGATCAGGTGCTGATGAACCTGGTGACCAACGCCGCGCAAGCCATCGGCGAGCGTCCACAAGGCGGCACCATCCGCATCGTCGTGCGCGCCGATCATGGGGAGGCGCAGATCAGCGTCTCCGACGACGGAGCGGGCATTCCAGCCGAGGTGTTGCCGCGCATCTTCGATCCGTTCTTCACCACCAAGGACGTCGGCGAAGGGACCGGGCTGGGGCTATCCATCGTCCACGGGATCATCGAGCGACACGGAGGGCGCATCCGGGCCGACAGCCATCTCGGCGAGGGAACGACCTTTCGCATCTGGTTGCCGCTGCGGCCGCCGGCCCTCGAGTCGGCGATCCGGTCGCGGTCCTAGACTAGCGGAGGCCTTGTCAATCTGGCACGGCGTCTATGGTCCGAGGCGCGGGTCTGTCAATTTGACATTTGTTTCTCTGGCCTGGACAAGTTGTCGTAGACTTCGCCGACGTGATTCTCGGCAGTTATGGGTTCCTGAGAGAATTGGCACCGCGGTTGAAGGGTTCTTGAGGTCAACCAAGGGGGATGTCGGAATGGCTTTGACCAAAGAGGTTCTGGCGCCGGACGGGCCGGCCGCCGTGCCGGCCAACGCGCCGACCGTATTGGTGGTGGACGACGAACCGGGCATCGTCGATTCGCTGCAGAAGATCCTCGAGCGCGAGTCGCTGCGTGTGCTGACCGCCGGGTCCGGTGGCGAGGCGCTGGAGCTGATCCGCCGCGAGCCGGTTTCGGTGCTGGTCACTGATCTCATGATGCCGGGCATGTCGGGGATCGATCTGCTGCGCGCCAGCCGCAGCGTCTCGCCCGAGACCGAAACGATTCTGATGACCGCATATGGAACGGTGGAGAACGCCGTCGATGCCATGAAGCAGGGGGCGTACGACTTCGTGACCAAGCCGCTCAAGCGCGCGCATCTGCTGCGCGTGGTGGGCAAGGCGCTGGAAAAACGCTCGCTGGTGCAGGAGAACCGCTCACTGCGCGCGCAGCTGGCTGCGCACAAGAAGCGGACTCTGATTGGCCAGTCGCTGTCGTGGCGGCGGACCATGGACATCGTGCTGCAGGCGGCGCCGTCGCTGGCCACGGTGTTGCTGCTGGGGGAATCGGGCACCGGCAAAGAGTTGTTGGCGCGGGCCATTCATGACTCGTCGCCGCGAGCGGGTGGGCCGTTCGTGCCGGTGAACTGCGCCGCCCTGCCGGAGACCATCCTTGAGGCCGAGCTGTTCGGCTACGAGAAAGGCGCCTTCACCGGCGCCGTGCAACGGCACGACGGCCGGTTTTTGCAGGCCAACGGGGGCACCCTTTTTCTCGACGAGATCGGCGAGATCCCTACGCACGTGCAGGTGAAGTTGCTGCGCGTGTTGCAGGAGGGCGAGGTCGAACGGCTGGGTGGCCGCACCAACAGGGTCGACCTGCGTCTGGTGGCCGCCACCAATCAGGATCTCCGGGCCGCCGTTCGCGAAGGGCGCTTCCGCGAAGATCTCTATTACCGACTGAACGTCATCGCCGTGCCAATTCCGCCGCTGCGCGACCGCCGCGACGACATCCCGCTTTTGGCCGAGCACTTCCTGTCGCTGTACGCCGAGCGCAACGGACGCCGGCTGGCTGGGTTCTCACGGGCGGCGATGGAAGCTTTGACCCGTCACGAATGGCCGGGCAACGTGCGCGAGTTGGAGAACTCCGTCGAGCGGGCGGTGGTGCTGTGCCGTGGCTCGGCCGTCGAGCTGGACGATCTGCCGCCAGAAGTACGCAGCGGGGGCGCCGCCGGCGGCGATGGACGCTCGCTGACCTTTGCCGTGGGGACGCCGCTCGAAGAGATCGAACGGCGAGTCATCCACGCCACGCTGGCCCACGTCGGCGGCGACAAGCGCCTGTGCGCGCAGCTTCTTGGGATCGCCACGCGCACCATCTACCGCCGCCTGGAAGAAGAGCGGCCGGCCACTTTGGACGGCGCCGGCGACGACGCCAAGGACGTGGCCGACGACGCCGGTTCAGCCGTGCCAAATTGGCAGGCGGTCCCTGTGGGCGGATCTCGTTAACCCAGCGAGATCGCTGGGAGTCCTCGGCCATAGGGCTGGCCCCGCCGTTGCTTTGAAAAGGCCGGGGTTCCGTGGAGACACTGCTGCGCAAATACCTTTGGGCGATTGATCTGGCGGTGATCGCCCTGTGCGCGATGTTCGGCGCCCGCGCCACCGCCACCATCATCGAATCCAGTTTGACCCGCGGGCTGCCACCGCCGGCACGGCGCGCAACGCGGCCGGCGCAAATCGCCGCGACCATCTACACCAAGCAGACCGACGAGATTTTGAAGCGGAACGTTTTCTGTTCGACCTGCCCGCCGATCCTCGGCGAAAAGGACAAGGGGCCCGTCGTCGACGTCAATCCTCAACCGGTCAAGACGACGCTGCCGCTGAAGCTGCTGGCGGTGATGTTCGCGCCCCCGCCGGTGGACCCGCGCTGGTCGATGGCCATCATCCGCGACAACGACGAAAAGTTCGCCGGGCCGTACGCCATCGGTTCGAAGATTCGCGAGGCGACCATCACCGACATCGGCGAGACGCGCGTCGATCTGAACGTTAGTGGCCGCAAGGAATATCTGGAGCTGATCGATAAGACGCCCGGCGCGACGCCCGCCGCGCCCGTCGCCATGCCGTCCGCGCCGCCCAGCGATCCGTTGATGGCGGAGATGGAAAGAGGCGTGAAGAAGATCAACGAGAACACCTACGAGGTGCAGCGCGGGACCGTCGATTCGCTGCTGGGCAACATGAGCGTGCTGTCGCGGGCGGCGCGCATCGTGCCCGAGCTGAAGGACGGCAAGGCGGCCGGCTTTCGGTTGTTCAGCGTGCGGCCCGACGGGCCGTTCGCGAAGATCGGATTTCAAAACGGCGACGTGATCTCGGCGATCAACGGGCTTGATATGTCCAGCCCGGACAAAGCGCTGGAGGTCTACACCAAGCTTCGATCAGCCAGTCACCTGTCCATCGGGATGGAACGCAACGGTCAGAAAATAACCAAGGAATACAGCATCCGATGAAGATGGAATGGCAAACGCGAATCTCGGCACGCGCTGGACGAATGGCAGGCGGCGTGGCGGCGGCGACGTTCTTGGGACTGACGGTGGCGGCCGGACTGGCGGTGGCGCAGATGCCGCTGGCGGCGGTGGTGGTGGGCGCCGATCAGAAAGCGGTCAAGGTAGACGCCCCACCCGGTGGTCCGCCGCCCGCCATCGGCACGTCGGGAAATCTCCCGTCGCCGGGGCTCAAACGTCTGAACCGCAGGCTGGGGCCGATCCGGGTGCCGTCGCCGCCGGTGGTGATGCCGATGCCGACTGCGCCGACGGCGTCGACCGCTGGAACGGCGGCGGCCGGTCCGTCGTCGCCCGGCGACGTCAACGGCGATCGCGAGTTCAACTCTTGCAAGAAGTTCCCGGCCAACAAACGCATCGTCAAGCTGAACATGAAGCCGGACACGGAGCTGGGCGATCTGCTGTCGTGGATCTCGTCCATCACTTGTCGGCAGTTTTTGTTGCCGGGGACCATCCCACCCAACAGCAAGAAGGTCACGATCATCGCGCCGCAGCTGATCACGCCAGAAGAGGCGTATCGCTTGTTCCTGGCCGCGCTGGATTCGGTGGGCCTGACCGTCGAGCCCTCGGGCAAGTTCCTGCGCATCATCGAAACCATGCGCGCCAAGTCGACCAACATTCCGGTCTATGGCGAAGACAGCGAGATTCCGACCAGCGAAGGCTTCGTCACCCGCCTGGTGCGCATCCAGAATTCCGACATCAACGAGATTGCCCAGGTGTTGACGCGCCTCAAGGGCGAGCAGGGCGACATCGTCCCCTACCCGGCGCAGTCGATTCTGATCATCACCGATCTGGCGTCGAACCTGACCCGCATGCTGCACATTCTAGAAGAGATAGACCAGCCGGGGACCGGCGAGAAGATCTGGATCGTGCGCATGAAGAACACCGCCGCCTCGGAGATGGCGGCCAAGCTGGCGGAGATCTTCCAGGTGGCGCAGGTGGGGGGCAAGAAGGGCGGCCCCGCGCCCCCGGCGGGCGCCAAGCCTGGGGTCGGCAAGCCCACGGACCTGGCCTCGGAAATGATGATCTCGAAGATCATCCCGGACGAGCGATCGAACCAGCTGATCCTGATCGCCAGTGAACGGGTTTACGCCCGCGTGCTGACCATGCTGAGGAAGCTGGACGTTCCCATCGAAGGCGGGGACGGGCGCATCCACGTCTACTACTGCGAGAACGCCAACTGTGACGAACTGGCGGCCACGTTGGGCGCGGTGACGGGCGTGTCGGTCAGCGGGGCGGCGGGCGGTCGCTCGCGTACCCGGGCGGGCGCCCCGCCGGCGCCAACGCCGACGCCAGCCGCCGCGGGCGGCGCCGGTCAGGGATCGTCGCTGCTGTTCGAGGGCGAGGTACGCATCAACTTTGATCGACCGACCAACTCGCTCATCGTTCTGTCGTCGTTGAAGGACTATCAATCGTTGCGCAAGGTGATCGAGCGGCTGGATTCGCCGCGCAAGCAGATCTTCGTCGAGGCGCTGATCCTCGAGGTCACCCTGGACAAGCAGCGCGAGCTCGGCGCGTCCTGGCACTTGGCCGTTCCGCACAACCTGTTCGGCATGGACAACCCCAGCTTGATCGCCGGCGGCTTGAACCCGGCCAAGACCTTGTTCCCCACCGGGTCGCTGACCGACACCATGCTGGCGGGCATCCTGGGGCCGGTGCTCAGTCCGGCAGACGCGCAGAGCCTGGGCAACAGCGCCACCTCCGCGGTGTCCATTCCCTCGTTCGGCGTCTTGATCAAGGCGCTGCAGACCAACAGCAACGTGGACGTGCTGTCGAACCCGCACCTTCTGATCATGAACAACGAAGAGGGCGAGATCTCCGTCGGGTCGCGCGTGCCGTTCCCGGTCAGCACCTTCGGTCTGGGCGGCGGCGCGGGCGCCGGAGCGGCGGGCGCCCTGGGCGGGCTGGGCGCTCTGGGCGGCCTGGGCGTGGGCGGCCTGTTCCCGCAGGTGCAGCGCGAGAAGGTGGCGCTGGAGATGAAGCTGACCCCGCACGTGAACGAACACGACATGATCCGCCTGGAAGTCGACGAGAAGATCTCCGAGCTGGCCCCTGGCGCCAGCAACCTGGGCCCGTCGACGTCCGAGCGCACTGCCAAGACCATCGTGGTGGCCAAGGATCAGCAGACCATCATGATCGGCGGGCTGATGTCCGACAAGGTGATCGACAGCGTCATCAAGATCCCGATCCTGGGCGACATCCCGATCCTGGGTTTCTTCTTCCGCAACACCACCCACCACGTGGTGAAGACCAACCTCATCATCGCGCTGACCCCGTACGTGATCGCCGATCAGTCGGATCTGCGGCGCGTGCTGGAAAAGAAGATGAAAGAGCGGCGCGAATTCGTCGAGCGATTCGGCGGCGAGGATCGCCCGAACCCGGAGGCGCAGATCGACTACCGGCGCAAGCGCGGCATGCTGGAGGAGATCAACCGCGCCGCGCGCGAGGTCGAGTCGGAAGAAGATGAGATGCAGAAGCTGCGCGAGCGCGACTCGGAAGACGAGCAGGGACCGGTCGAGCTGCCGCCGGGCTATCGTCCCCCGGGCACCTCGGACAGCGGAGCGACCCCGGCGCCGACGGTGGCGGCGCCGCCTTCGAATGGACGGCCCGTGCCGCCGCCGACGCCAGCGACGCCTCCGACCGCGCCGCCCGCCGCCCCGTCGCCGGGGGCGAGGTAGGCGAAGAGGAACGGCACGATGGCGACCAAGCTTCTAGGCCAGATCTTGCTGGCGGCGCATCCGCCGGCGCCCGCGGGTGGACCGCCGGGCGGCCTTTCGCCCGAGGTGATCGAGCAGGCGTTGCAGTCGCAGGCCACCGAGGGCGGACGCATCGGCGAGATCTTGGTGAAGATGCGCGCGGTGACGGAAGAGGACGTGCTGCAGGCGCTGGGCTGTCAGCTGGGCATTCCGTATCGCGCCGACCTGCGCGCCGACGAGATCGACGTCGAGCTGACCACCCACGTGCCGATCGGCTTTGCCAAGCAGCACCGCATGCTGGTGATGCGCAAGGACGACACCGGCACGTCGGTGGCGACCGCTGATCCGCTGGACGTCGGCGCGCTGGACGACCTGCGGTCGCTGCTGGCCAGCGAGGTGCAGCCGCTGCTGTGTCCGACGCAGCGGATCTTGGAGATCATCAACGACGTCTACGGCCGCAAGCACGACAAGGGTGAGCTGGGCGAGGGCGAGAGCGAAGACGAGATGGGCGAGGGTGGCGAGGAGCTGGTCGACATCCTCGAGATCACCGACGAAGCGCCCATCATCCGCTGGGTGAACTCGCTGCTGTTCAACGCCGTCAAGGAACGAGCCAGCGATATCCACATCGAGCCGGGCGAAAAAGAGGTGATGGTCCGTTACCGCATCGACGGCGAGCTGTACGAGACGCGCCGGGCGCCGCGCCAGTTCATGCCCGCCATCATCTCGCGCGTGAAGATCATGGCCGGCCTGAACATCGCCGAAAAACGCTTGCCGCAAGACGGCCGCATCCGCCGCAAGATCGCCGGCAAGGACATCGACATGCGCGTTGCCACCATCCCCACGGTGAAGCAAGGCGAGCGGGTGACCATCCGTTTGCTGGACCGCGAGTCGGTGCTGCACGATCTGGCGGACATCGGCTTCGGCGACGATCACCTGCGCCAGATGGACGATCTGATTCATCGCCCGCACGGGATCATGCTGGTCACCGGACCCACCGGTTCGGGCAAGACCACCACGCTGTACGCCTGCCTGGCCAAGATCAATTCGCCCGACCTGAACATCCTGACCATCGAAGATCCGGTCGAGTACCAGCTGGACGGCATCTCGCAGACCGCCGTCAACGACAAGATTGATCTGACCTTCGCCGCCGGGCTGCGGTCCTTTTTGCGCCACGACCCGGACGTGATCATGGTCGGCGAGATCCGCGATTTACCGACGGCGGAGATCGCCATCCAGGCGTCGCTGACCGGCCACCTGGTGCTGTCGACCATTCACACCAACGACGCCGCCGGGGCCATCACCCGTCTGGTGGATCTGGGCGTGCAGCCGTTCCTGGTGGCGTCGTCGTTGATGGCCTTGCTGGCGCAACGCCTGGTGCGGCGGATCTGCGCCGAGTGCCGCGATCCGTACAAGCCCACCGACGAAGACTTGCTGAGCATCGGGATCGATCCGGGCGACTTCGGGTCGGGGCGGGCCAAGCGCGTGCGCTTCAAAGGCGAGGAAGAACGGTTGCCGCCGCCGGGCCAGCTCTTTCGCGCCAAGAACGGCGGCTGCTCGGCCTGCCTCGGCGCCGGTTACAAAGGGCGCACGGCGATCTACGAGCTTTTGATCATAGACGAGACCATGCGCCAGCTGGCGATCAAGAACGCCGACGCGCAGACCATGAAGGTCGCCGCGGTCTCTGCCGGCATGCGCACGCTGCGCGAGGATGGCGCGCAGAAGGTGCTGGCCGGCATGACCACCACCGCCGAGGTCCTGATGATCACCACCCAGGATTCGAGCTAGAGCGCCTCATGCCTGTCTATACGTGGAAAGGGCTCAATCCCGGCGGCAAGCTGGTCTCCGGCACCAAGGACGCCGACGGTCCGAAGGCCTTGCGCCAGACGCTGCGCAAGGACGGCATCTTCATTACCGAGCACCGCGAGATGCTGGCCGGCGACAAGAAGGGCGCCGGGCGGGCGGCGCAAAGCGGCGGCTCGACGTCGGCGCTCAAGCGCGACATCGACTTCAAGCGGATGTTCGAACGGGTACGCCCGCAGGAGGTGGCGGTCTTCACCCGCCAGATGGCCACGCTGCTGAAGGCGGGCATCCCGCTGGCCGAGGCGCTGGGCGCGCTGTCGGAGCAGTCCGATAACAAAAAATTCGAAGTGGTGCTGACCGAGATTCGCCAGAAGGTGAACGAGGGCAGCTCGCTGGCCGATACGCTGGGCCAGCACGCCAGCATTTTTCCCGAGCTTTACACCAACATGGTCCGCTCGGGCGAAGCGGCCGGCAACCTGGACGCGGTGCTGGCGCGGCTGGCGGATTTTCTCGACGCCCAGCACGCGCTGCGCGCCAAGGTGTCTGGTGCGCTGACCTACCCGATCATCATGATGGTGATGGGATCGCTGGTGATGGGCGTCTTGATGGTGGTGGTGGTTCCCAAGATCACCTCGGTGTTCGAAGACCTGGGCAAGACGCTGCCCTGGAACACCCAGTTGCTGATCTTCGCGTCTGACCTGGCGGCCAGCTATTGGTGGCTGCTGATCTTGATCGGCGGCGCGGCGGGGTGGGTTTTTCGGCGCTGGTCGCGCACGCCCAAGGGAAAGGCGATCACCGATCGCGTGCGCTTGCGGCTGTGGTTGATCGGCCCGCTGGTGCGGTACATCGGCGTGGCCCGTTTTGCCCGCACGCTGTCGACGATGCTGGCGGCGGGCGTGCCGGTGTTGACGGCGCTGGAGATCGTCAAGAAGGTCCTGAACAACGTCGTCCTGGAGAAGGTCGTCGACGAAGCGCGCGACGCCATCCGCGAGGGTGAATCGATCGCCGCCCCGCTGAAGCGTTCGGGGCAGTTCCCGTCGATGATGGTGCACATGGTGGCGGTGGGCGAGCGCTCGGGTCAGCTGGAGGCCATGCTTGAGAACGTCGCCACCGCCTACGAGCGTGACGTCGAGGGCAAGGTGGCCCGCCTGACCACCCTGCTGTCGCCCATCATCATCATCACCATGGCGGTGATCGTGGTGTTCATCGTGTTTTCCATCTTGCAGCCCATCTTGGACATGCAGAACTTCGTCTCGTGACGAGAACGTCGAGACTCAAAAGGAGGCAAGGGCCATGACCGCGAACAACGACACACAGACAAACGCCGGGGGCCGCGCGGGTCGCCCACGCCAGCGGGGCTTCACGCTGCTTGAGATCATGGTCGTGTTGGCCATCATCGGGCTCATCGTCGGGTCGGTGGGCGTGATGGTGTTCAACCGATTCAAGAAGGCCCAGGTCAGCACGGCGAAGACGCGCGTGACCCAGGTGGCCAACGCCGTCACCCAGTACATGCTGGACAACAGCAACAACTGCCCGCGCAGCCTGGAAGAGCTGGTGGCGCAGAAATATCTGCAAAAGGGCATGAAGGATCCCTGGGGCAAGGATTTCATCTTGCGCTGCCCGGGGACCAACGACACCGACGGCGCCGACGTCAGCTCGGCCGGTCCCGACAAGGCCGAAGGCACCGCCGACGACGTCAAGTCCTGGGAGTAACGATCGTGCTCCCGCGCCGACAGTCGCTGGAACCCTGGAAGGGTTCCAGACCTCCCGCGATGGGCTCCGGCAAGCACAGCTTGCCTCCGCCCGACGCGAGGGATGGCCGGCGGGAACGTATAGAATCGGGCTTCACCTTGATCGAAATGATGGTCGTCCTGGCGATCATCGCGCTGATGATGGCGTCAGCGGTGCTGGGATTTCGGTCGCTGGCCAAGAGCGACCTGCGGTCGGCCACCGCGCACCTGTCGGGGGCGGTGCGGTTCCTGTTCGACCGCGCGTCGGTCACCGGCAAGTACCACCGGCTGGTGCTGGATCTGAACGAAGGCCGCTACTGGGCCGAGGTCTCCGACGACAAGTTCTATATTCCGCACGAGGCAGAGACCGAGCGCGAACAGCGCAAACGCGAGGAGGACGAGGCGACCCAAGACAAGGACGACAAGGCCAAGGCCGAGGAGAAGCAGAAGCGCGACGAGGAATTTTCGGGCGGCGCCAACTTTGACCCGTCGAAGATGGAGGTGGGCGACTTTCGCCCCAAGCGGGTGCGCTTTGCGGCGTTCAAGGAGACGGCCATCAAGCCGGTGACGCTCAAGAACGCCAAGCTGGTCGACGTCTACACCCCGCGGGTGGCCGAGCCGACCACCACCGGCCGCGCGTACCTCTATTTCTTCCCCATGGGCCAGACCGAGCCGGCCATCATTCACCTGTCCGACAAGTCAGGCGAGTCGTTCTATTCCATCGTCGTCCATCCGGTCACCGGCCGCGTTCGCATTTACGACGAGTACATCAAGCCGCCGGTGGGCGATCGCTACGACGATGAGGGCAACCGGGTTGATCCATGATCGCGCCACGGAGCAAGCACGGCGGCTTCACGTTGCTGGAGATCATGGTCGCGCTGGCCATTTTGGCCATGACGCTGGTGGTGCTGCTGGAGATCATTACCAACAACGTGCGCGCCACCAACCATTCGAAGATGACCACCGCGGCGACGTTCCTGGCCCGCGGCAAGATGATCGATCTGGAAGACGACATCATCTCCGACGGCTTTGTCGACACCGACGAGAGCGCCAACGGCACCTTCAAGGACCAAGGCTTCCCCGACTATCTATGGGACTCAATCATCGAACGGGTCGAGCTGCCCACCGATCTCACGCAGAAGGCGCAGCAGGCGTCGTCGGATCAGGCGCTCGACTCGAAAGATCCGATGCAGGCGCTGGGCGGCATGGTGGGCGGTCTGATGAGCAGCTTCATGGAGCCGATCCGCATCGGGCTGCAAGAGTCGGTGCGGCGGGTGACGCTGAAGGTGTACTGGGACGAACCCGGCCGTCCCAACCAGACGCTGGAGCTGGTGATGTTCGTGACCGATCCGGCGAAGCTGGACATGGCGCTGACCGGAGGCTCGGCGGGCGCGGGTGGTGCGGCGGGCACGGGAACGCCGGCGCCCGTGAAGCCGGGGGCGGCGGCGGCGGTGGGAGCGATCCGATGACCCGCCCCGTTCCCCGTCGCAACACCGAGGCCGGCTTCACGCTGATCGAGGTGGTGCTGGCCGTCGCCATCCTGGCGTTCATCACCACCATCATGTGGGGCTCGTTCACGCAGGCGGTGACCAGCAAGCGCAACATCGAGGCCTCGCAGGATCGCATGCACACCGTGCGCATCGCGCTTCTGCGCATGGCCCGCGAGATCGAGATGGCTTACCAGTCGGGCGCGGAAAATCCGGCCCTGCCCGACAAGCCGCGCACCCGGTTCGACGGCACCTCGCACGGTGACGTCGACGAGCTGGTCTTCTCGACCTTCGCCCACCAGCGCCTGCGCAACGGCCTGGCCGAATCCGACACCACTTTGGTCACGTATTACGGCGAGCGCGATCCCGACGACCGCCGCATCCTGAACCTCATGCGCCGCGAGACCCGCCGGCTGCAGGCCGAAGATCCCAAGCAGATACCCGGCGAGTCGTACATCCTGTGCCCCGACGTGGCCAAGCTGAAGTTCACCTATTACGACTTTCAAAAGAAAGAGTGGGAGAACGACTGGACCACGGTGGGCGCCAACCGGATGGATTTTTTGCCCAGCCACGTGCGCATCAGCCTGACGGTGATCGACGAACGCGGCCAGGAGGTCACCTACTCGACCGATGCGCGCATCCAGGTGACCGAGAAGGTGGACTACCAGTCGGCGGGATGAGGTGATGCGTCTTTTTCGCTCAAGATCGGCGCCGGCCCCGACCCCCCCGTCGCCGCGCAACAAACAGCGCGGCGTGGCCTTGCTGATCACGCTGACCTGGATCGCCTTGATGGTGGCGATGGTCAGCGAGTTCACCTATGGCACCAGCGTCGACACCGCCCAGGCGGCCAACGCCCGCGACGAACTGCGCGCGCACTACATGGCTCGCTCGGCCGTGAACCTGTCGCGCCTGCTGATCAAGATCCAGGCAAAGTTTGTCGATCCGGTGATGGCGCAGGCGCAGCAGATGCTGTCCAAGTTGATGGCCCCGCAAACCGGCGCCGGCGGCGCGGGCGGCAGCGCGTCGCCGACAGGCGGCCTTGGCATCAGCCTGCGCGTGACCGATTACGCCGGGCCGCTGATGGGTTTCTTCGGTGGATCAAAAGAAGAAGTGTCGGGGCTGGGCAGCCTGATCGGCATCAACACCGAAGGCGTCAAGGGCCTGGGCATGTCGTCGGGGCACTTCGACGCCGAGATCACCGCCGAGGACGGCAAGATCGATCTCAACTGCGCTTACGACGTCGGCAAGCAACAGATGATCTTCAGGCTGCTGATGGGCCTGATGGCGTCACAGCGGTTCGATCGCCTGTTCAGCGAAGCCGATTCCAGCGGCCAGTTCGTCTCGCGCGCTGACGTGGCGCGCGCGCTCATCGACTGGGCCGATCCCGACGATCGCATGTTCACCCCCGACGGCACCGGCACCGGCACCGAGGACTATCGCTACGATGATCGGGCCGACAAATACCGCGCCCACGACAATCACTACGACACCATCGAGGAGATCAAGCAGGTGCGCGGTGTCAGCGACGCTTTCATGGAGGCGTTCCAATCATTTTTGACGATTTATCCGGCGTCGCAGGTGTGCAAGGTGGACCTTGGCGCGATCACCAACAAGAACGGCGGCGACTGCACGCCCATCCTGATGGGCGTCATCCGGGCGACCATCGATCCGGCGAAGATGTCGGCGGCCGATCCGGCCATCTTCGATGACCGGCGCCTCTACCCGATCGCCAGCGCCCTGTGCGATCGGGCGACGGCGGCCGGGTTCGACAGCCTGGGCACCATCGTCAAGACCCTGCAGGCGCCGCAGACCGCGGTCATGCCCGACGATCCACGCTACAAGCTGCTGCAGTCGGCGCAGCCCATCGTCATTGATGGCGGAGCGCTGCAACAGCTGGCCTACGTGGCCCCGCCGCGCATTTACCGGATCGTCGCCACTGGCGAGGCCGGCCGGGTCAAGCGCAAGATCACCGCCATCATCGACACCCGCGGGCAGCTGGCGCACCCGATGAATTCCATCAACATCGCCTCCGAGAAGGCGGCCGGCGTTTTGCGGTACTGGCGCGAGGAATAGAAAAAAATCATGGCTCACACCATTTGCGGCATCGACCTTGGCACCTTCTCGGTCAAGTTCGTCTTGCTGGAGGTCAGCTTCCGGGCCACGCGCCTGCGCGGGTTGATGGAGACTTCGGTGCCGCCGGGCGAGGCGCCTTTGCTTGAACGGCAGGCGCGGGCGGTGCGCGCCGGCCTGGCGGAGATCGCCGGCGAGGCCACGCCCTACGTGGCGATCCCGGGCGATCAGCTCTCCATTCGTCTGCTGGAGCTGCCATTCACTGAGGCGCGCAAGATCGATCAGGTGGTCGGCTACGAGCTGGAAGGCCAGATCGTCCACGCGCTGGAAGACGTGGTCTACGATCACGTGGTGGTCGGCAGCACCGACGTGTCGTCGACGGTGCTGGCAGTGGCGGCCAAGCGCGACGACGTGGGCAACATCATCGCAACGCTGGAGGCGGAAGGCGCGCACCCGCGGGCGCTGTTCGCCGGGCCGGTGGTCTATCGTCAGCTCAGCCGCAAGGCGGTGGAAGGCGCCGACGCCGGCCCGTGCGAGGCGATTCTGGACGTCGGCCACGCCCGCACCAACATCTGCATCGTGCGTGACGGGCGCGTGCTGGCGGCGCGCACGATCATGCGCGGCGGGCTGCACCTGACCAACGCCATCGCCCAGGCCTTTGGCTCCGATCAGGATCGCGCCGAGCAAGCCAAGCGCAGCGAGGCGCATCTGATCACGCCGGCGCGTCCGGCGCGCACGCCGCTCGAGACCCGCCTGGACGGCGTTCTGCGCGATGCGCTGGCGCCTCTGGTGCGGGACATCCGGCAGACGCTGGCCAGCTTTCGGGCCACCTCGAAGGGCGTGGTGGACGCCATCTTGCTGACCGGCGGCAGCGGGCGCTTGTCCGGGCTGCCGGAGTTCTTCGAGGCCGAGCTGGGGACGCCGACCCGCATTCTGGCGGTGAAAGAGCTGCTGGAAGCGCCCGCCGCCAACCCCGCCGCGCTGTCGCCGGTCGAGGGCGACGACGAGGTGGTGGTGGAGGAAGCGATCGAGTCGAGCTCGTACGCGCTGGCGGCGGCGCTGGCCCTGGCGGGCAGCCGCGGCGCCAAGGAGATCGATTTGCGCCGCGGGCCTTACGTCTATCGGGCCAGCTTTTCCATCCTGCGCCAGAAGGCCGTGCACCTGGCCGGCCTGTTCGCCGCGCTGATCGTCGCCGGCGGCGTCGACGTGGGCGCCGCGCTTTCCAACCTGGGCGCCGAACGGAGGGAGCTGGACAAGCAGCTCAAGACCGCCACCCAAGAATTGTTCGGCCAGCCGCGCGACGACGCCGAGGCGGTGACCCAGCTTCTGCGCAAGGGCTTCCGTGAAGAGCTGGCGCCGCTGCCCAAGGCCACGGCGTTCGACCTGCTGGATCAGATGTCGCGCAAGATGCCTTCCGGCGAGAAGATCAAGCTGGACGTGATGGAGCTGGACATCCGCCCGAAGAAGACCTTCATCAAGGGCACCGTCGATTCGGCGTCGGCGGTCGACGACATCGCCGCCAAGTTGAAAGAGGTCGATTGCTTCGAAGAGGTGACCAAGGGCGCCATCACCGAGATCGCCGGCGGCGGCAAACAATTCTCTTTGAACATGACGTCGAAGTGCCCGTGAGGAACCAGCGATGAGCGTCCTTGCCTCTGCCAAAGAATCCGCCGGCCGCGTCGTCGGCCGGATCTTCGGCCGCCCGTTCGCCTATATCGGGGCCGAGTGGAATCGCCTGGCCCCGCGCGAGCGGCGGTCGGTGGCGGCGCTGCTGATCGCCGTGATGGTGGTGGCGGTGCTGCTGTCGGTTTATTTCGTCTTCAGCAGCATCGGCGAGCTGGAAGAGGGCAACAACACGATCCGCCAGGCGCTGACGGAGATCAGCAAGCACCGCGACGAGTACATGGAGGCCAGGGCGCGCGGCGCCGCCAATGACGCGCGCATCGGCAACGATCCGCCACAACTGACCAGCGATCTGGAAACCGCGGCGCGCGAGGAGAGCGTGCAGATCGCCGAGTCCAACGAACGCCCCACCACGCCGGCCGGTCGCCGCTATGTCCAGCACGACGTGGATCTGAAGATCCGCGACGTCGATCTGCAGTCGCTGACCAAGTTCATGCACCGGGTAGAGACCGGCCCCCGGCTGATTTATTTTTCGCGCCTGTCGATCAAGCGCCGCTATTCAGAAGCCGAGAAGCTGGACGTCGAGGCCACCGCCACCGCCTTCGAGAAGCTGCGCGAGGATGCCAAGCCGAAGAAGACCAAACCCGACGGGAAGGACAAATAGCCATGGCCCTTTGGACGTTGACGCCCGAGCGGCGGCGGGCCTTGCGGCGGTCGGCGGCCAACAGCGTGTTTGGTTTCGTGGTCTTTGTGGTGACGCTTTACATCTGGTTCCCGTATGACCGGGCCCGCGACGTGGCCATCGCCATGGCCGCCGCGCAGGGGTTGGACGTGGAGATCGGCTCGGTCGGGCGCGCCTTCGGTTTTGGCGTGACCTTTCGGGACATCATCGTGCGCACCCACCCGCCCAGCGGCAAACCGACCCGGTTCACGATCGAGGCGGCGCGGGTCACCGTTTCGCCTCTGTCGCTGCTGGGCTCGTCTCCATCGGTGACCATCGACGCCGACGCTTTTGGCGGCAACATCGTCTTCGAGCAGACCGCATCCAAGCAGAAGGCCAAAGGTCCCTTCACCGTCGGCATCAAGGTCTCGTCGCTGAATCTGGCCGAGCTGCCCGGGGTGAAGGAAGCCATCAACCTTCCGCTCGGCGGCACGCTGGCCTTGAAGATCGATCTGTCGTCGGCCAGCGGCCGTTACGCCGACACCGTCGGCGCCATCAGCTTTCAATGCGAGGCGTGCGTGGTGGGCGACGGCCACACGCCTTTGCGGGTGGAGGGCAACCCATTTCTCGCCGGCGGCCTGACCCTGCCGCGGGTGCGCCTGGGAAACCTCAGCGGTCGGGTGGCGGTGGAAAAAGGCCTGGCCAAGCTGCAAGGCGTGGGCGGCAAGTCTGCCGACGGCGAGCTGTCGCTGGAGGGCGAATCGCAGCTGCGTGATCCCTTGAACCTGTCGTCGATCAATTTCTACCTGCGCTTCAAGCTGAGCGATGCGCTGCTGAAGAGCGCCGAACGGCTGGCCACCATCCTGCAAATGGCGGCCACCCAGGGCAAGCGACCGGATGGCTCGTACGGTGTGCGCCTCAGCGGAACGTTCGCCAACATGGCGCCGCCGGTCTTCACCACGGCCTCGCAGTTCGGCGGGCCGTCGCCGCCGCCTCGTCCGGCGGGACGACCGGGAATCGCGCCGCGGCCCGCGCCGCCGCCACCACCGGCCGCCATTCCGTCGCCATCGATGCCGGCGCCTTCCGCGCCGCCGCCGGCCGCGCCTGCCCCGGTCCCCGCGTCAGACATGTACATTGACGAATCGAAGGGACCGAATGGCGTCCCGCCTCAGCCGATGGCGGCGCCCCCGGCGGCGCCGCCGCAACCGGCGCCGCCGCCCGCCGAGCCGGGCGCCATTCGCGGCGCACCGCCCCCACCGACCACCGACGACGACACCGCGACGCCTCCGCCGGCCGCGCCGGGCGAGGGCGAGGCCGAGCAGCAGAAATAGCGCTCGTTCACGCGTTGCCGGGGGCGAGGCCGTACTTGCGGACCTTGTCGCAAAAAGTGGAGCGCGCCACCGAGAGGGATTTGGCGGCCCGCCGGCGGCTGCCGGCGTTGCGACGCAGAGCCCACACCAGCACGGCTTTCTCGATCTCCTCGAAGGTGCGGTTGGGCAGGCTTAGCTGATCGTCGCTGCCCACGTCGGCGGGCGAAAACGGGGACGGTGCGGCCGCCAGCGCCGGTGCGGGCGCTGGCGCTGGCGTCTGGTCGACGTCGTGCAGGCGCACAAGCAATGGCTCGTCAGCGATGCGGAAGCGCGGCGGGGCCGGCAAATCCAGGTTTGCCGTCTCGATGCGGTCGACGGTGAGGATGGCCGCGCGCCTCATGACGTTGCGAAGCTGGCGGATGTTGCCCGGCCATTCGGCAGCGGCCAGAGCGGCGATGGCCGCCGGGTCCAGGACCCGCGGGCCGACCTCGGGGGCGATCTCACGCAGAAAATGTTCGGCCAGAAGAGGAATGTCTGTCCTCCGACGGCGCAGCGGCGGCAGCGCCAGCTCGAAGCCGGCCAGGCGGTAGAAAAGGTCGGCGCGGAACGTGCCCCGTTGGGTTTCTCCCTCGAGGTTGCGCAGGGTCATGGCCACCACGCGCACGCGCACCGCCACCTCGCCCGCGCCACCCACCCGGCGCAGGCGGCCGGTTTCCAGTACGCGCAACAGTTTGGGTTGCAGCTCCAGTGGCAGCTCGCCGATCTCGTCGAGCACCAGCGTTCCGCCGGCAGCCTCCTCGAACCAGCCGGTTCGACGGCCGGCCGCGCCGGTGAAGGCGCCGCGTTCGTGGCCGAACAGTTCGCTCTCCGCCAGCTCGCGCGCCAGGGCCCCGCAGTTCACGGCGACGAACGGGCCGCGCGGGTTCGGTCCCAGTTCGTGCAAGGCGCGCGCGAGAAGTTCCTTGCCGGTGCCGCTTTCGCCGGTGACCAGGACCGGCACGCTGGTCGGCGCCACCGCCGCCGCCCGGGCCAGCACGGTCTCGAGCTCGCTGCTGCCACCGACAATCGCCGCCAGCGCCTCACTTTTACTTTCACGCATACCGCTGTTCTCGGCGCCGGCGGCCGGCGGTTGCCGGAGATTGCGCCTTTTCAGCGGATTTCAGCGGATTTTGCCGCCTCGGGAAGATCCGGCCAGGCGTTCGTTTTTACGCGCTTCCGCGGGTCCGCCCAGCGCCGCCATCCATCACGGACCGAGGCCGATCCACTCTTCGCCGGTCTCGCTGATCTCCTTTTTCCAGATCGGCGCGCGACGCTTCAGGCGATCGATGGCGGCCCGACAGGCGTCGAAGGCCTCGGCGCGGTGAGCGGCGGCGACGGCGATGACCACCGCCATCTCGCCCACGCTCAGCGCGCCTACCCGGTGGTGGATGGCCACGTGCGCTCCCGGCCACTCGCGCTCGATCTCGTCGGCGATGTCGGTCAGCACCTGTTCGGCCATCTCGGCGTAGGCTTCGTATTCCAGGCGGATGACGTCCGTACGCTGGCCGTGGCGGCGAACCGCGCCAGTGAAGGTGACGATGCCGCCGCGATCGGGTCCCTCGACGGCGCGAATAACGTCGGCGAGATCCAGCGTCGTCGCCTTGATGGCCACCCGCCGCCCCGGCGCGCCGCCCCCCGCCACCGGCGGAATCAACGCCAGCTCGTCGCCATCGTGCAGAGGCGCCGCGCTGTCGGCGAAGGCGCGATTGACCGCTGTCTGCACGCGCGGCAGCAGCGCCGCAATGCCGGTGTGGCGGCCAGCCAGCGCCGCCAACGCGTCCGCGACGGTGGCGTTGGCGGGCAGCTCGATGGCCTCTTGCTCCCGCCCCAAACGCTCCCGCAGCACCGCAAAGTAGAGGATCTGTATGCGCACCCGCGGCGAGTCTAGCCCTGGAAGGCGGACGAATTCAAGCAACGGCGGGCTTTGGTGAAAAAGTTATCAACAACTAAAGTCAAATAAATGCCGAATGATAGGGTTTTTTGATTCGGCAGTGTCCGCTTGATAGGCTTTCGCCGCTTCTACCGAGGGAGCATGGTTAAAGAGAGGCCACATTGAGAAGTCACCTCCGCCCGGATGTCAGCCGTCCGGGCACAGGCACCCCCTCGGTCACCCGAGCACAGCTACAGCTCCCGTTCGCGCCCGACCGTCAAGCCGCTGCCGCGCCACCGCCGCCGGCCGACAGTCAATCACGGCGCGAATTCCGTCCGCCCGAAGCCGCCAGGCAAGTTCGGGCTCCGCGCACCGTCGAGGACGCGACGGACGGCGTGGCGGCGGCGCTGGGGTTGTACCTGCCCCCCGGCAAGACGCTGGAGCTGCGGCTGACCAACAACCACTACAGCATGATATCCGTGCGCCGGAAGACCGACGGATATCGCTTGCGCCTGCACCACATGTTCGTGGGCGCTGGATCGCGGGTGGTGCGCGCGCTGGCTCGCTATGTCGTGCACAACGACCGTCGGGCGTCCGCGCTACTGGGTGAATACATCGAAGAACACCAGCACATCATTCGCAAGCAGGTGCGCCCGCCGCGTCAGGTTCGGCTGCGCAGCGCCGGCAAACACCACGACCTGCAGACGATCTTTGACCGCCTGAACGGCGAACGGTTCGACGGCAAGCTGGAAGCGCGTATCACCTGGGGGCCGGTGTCCGAACGCAAGCGCCGGCGGCGGTCCATCAAGATGGGCAGCTTTGCGGTCGAGGATCGCCTGATTCGCATCCACCCCGCCCTCGACCACGGCACCGTGCCCGAGTACTTCGTCTCGTGGATCGTTTTTCACGAGATGCTGCACGGCAAGCACGAGGTCCTGCGCAAGGACGGCCGCCGTCGCTTCCACACCAAAGAATTCCTGGCCGAGGAGCGTACGTTCTCCGACTATGACCGCGCGTGCGCCTGGGAAAAGGCCAATCTGGACCGGCTGCTGCGGTCCTAGGCGGGTCGAAAGTCCGGCCGGCCGCGGAAAATGGCTTGTTTCCCTTCCGAAGGGGGGAGGGTGCTAGACTACACCCTTCGTTTAGGGCGGCGTCGCGGGCGGGGGAAACATCGACACCGCGGAGTTGCCTATGTCGCGACGATTGGTTCGGACTGTGAAGTTTGGTGGTGCTATCTCGGCCTTTGCGATCGCCCTCGGCATCGGTGCGCCAGCAAGCGCACACACGCGCATGGATATGCCCCCAGCTCGGGATCAGGTGACCGGGTACAAGCCGCCACCGCGAGCCCAGAGCGACCCCAATCAAGGACAGGTTGGGTTTGTTCTGCCGTGCGGAGTGGCCCGATCGCCATCGCAGCCGGTCACGACTTTTGTCGCTGGAAGCACGATCGGAATGAAGTGGACGGAAACCATCCCGCACCCTGGCTGCTTCATCATCGATTTCGCCGCCAATGACACTGGACCCAACACGACTTTCAACCCCCCTCAGATCGAGCCGCATGCCCCCGGGTTAATGTCGAATGCCGTCTATCAGGCTCAGGTGAAGATGCCCAACACGCCGTGCACCAACTGCATCCTACGGATTCGCCAATACATGTCGACTCCGTGTCCCCCAAAACCGCTGAATGATCTCGACAACCTCCTCTATTATTCGTGCGCCAATGTCATATTGAGCGCGAGCGGCTCTGACGGTGGCGCGACTGGTGGCGCTAGCGGGGCCGACGCGGCTGCTGACAAAGCCGGTGATGTTTCGACTTCGTCAGGCACGGGCGGCGAGGCGACTGGTGGCACGTTCGGCGGTTCCAGCGGTTCCGGTGGGAGCGGAAGCGGCAGCGGGGGCACGGTGGCCGCAGGCGGCGCGTCGGGCAGCGGAGGCGCGAGTACGTCCTCCGGCACTGGCGGAGCAAGTGCGGGATCGAGCGCTTCGGAAAGCAGCTCTGGTTGTTCCATCGCGGCATCGTCCAAATTCGAGCTACTGCCATTAGGCGGAATTGGCATCCTTTTGTTTTTCAGGCGCCGCCGTGCGCGCTCCCTTTCACGTCATTGATGGGAATATGGCCCGGTTTTCCGGACCAAGCACCAACGAGCCATATTCAGAGCGCAACTCTGCTGCGCATCTGGCGAAAACCTGGGTGTCGGCGGCCATCATTGTGCTCTGCCGTTGACGGTTGACCCCGAAGCAGGTAGCCACTGAAGGGCGTAAGGAGAGTCGATGCCGATAACGATGGCAACACCTTTCGATTTCGCGCCCTACCCCTGGATGAAGTTCGCTCTTGAGGAATACGGCACGGCCGGGATACCTGGCGCCAGGCACAACCCCCGGGTGCTCCTTTACCAGACCGCGGCCGGGGGGGCGCGAACAGACGAGACGGCATGGTGTTCGGCTTTTGCCAACTGGTGTATGCGACAGGCAGGAATCAACGGAACTGGACAAGCGAATGCTCGTTCCTGGCTGAATTGGGGCGAACGGTGTCTCTCTGGCCCAGTTTTTGGCGCCGTTACCGTATTTTCGCGTCCGCCGATCGCTTGGCAGGGCCACGTCGCATTCTACGTCGGACAGCAGCAGGGGAAAGTCATTGTTCTCGGTGGCAATCAGAGCAACTCGGTTTGCGTCAAAGGATATCCCGTCAGCAGGGTCCTCGGTTATCGGTGGCCGAAAGGCTTGCCCTTACCCAAAACCGTCGGCGGACTAGCGGCAAGGCAAGATCTCGTCGATGCGTTCGCCCGTTCGGTGGCCTGAGATCGTGCAAGCGCTGGTTTTCGTGATGATGGTGGCCGTTGCGATCTCGTCATTGGGAGATCCGGCTCATCTCGCGCTTGGCGAGCCTGCCGATCGTACGACGGTCCGTGATCGTGATGCGAATTCTCTGGCTCCCCTTGAGTCATCGGGACGGACAAGGCGAGCAAAAGCCGGGTCAGCGGGCGTCCTCAACACCGCTCATGCCGCTATGACAGAGCTCGTATCAGCGTTGATGTCTCAAGATGTCGCCCGTCTCCTGACGTGCTTCTCAAGAACACGTCCCTGGAAGCTATCCGTGACCGCAGAGGGGGGCGGGCGCCGACCGACCAAGTTTACGTATAAAGCTTTGGCCGACGGATTGAGGCCCGGGGGTGATTTCCGCGACGTGATCCTTGGCGATGGTGGAGACAAAAGCTTCCGTGGCGAAATCCTAGAGGCGAAAGGATCGCCATGGCAAGCGAAGACAGCTACTACTTTCATCCCGCCTGGCGAGCCGAGAGACCCGTCGGTTTTCGTGAAATGGCGTCACGAGGGAAACCTGTTCGTCGTCGACGAGATTGGGTTCCCTTTCTGATCCATACGCCAGTGTTCCGGCTAGAATCCGCCCGGAGCTAGGGTCAGGAAGAGCTGATCGATATTGGTATTGTTGGCTTCGCAGCTGATCCGAGCACTTTCGAAAGTGGAGCCGTCCGCCGCTGTAGTCCCCGTAGTTATGGCTATCTCAATTGGATCAACCAATCAGCACGCCCCTCCAAGTGGTCCTATCGCCCAAAATCCTGGACCCAAAACTCCGCCCTCATTTCTGACGGGCGGCACTAGAAAGAACCCGGGACCGCGTTCAGAAATAGTTGGTCCATGTAGGTGCTATTCGCCTCGCACGAAATCATCGCACTGAAAAAGGGAGATGCATTGTCCGCCATCGCTGCAGTGGTGACGGCAATTCGTTCCCAATCTTGGGTCGTCAATGACGGGCGAAGGCTGTACTCGGAGACAGAATCGCTCTGTTGGCAGTTGCTGGCGCCGATCAGCTGCAAGTTGCATTGCCAAGCTCCGCTGCCCGACTTGAACCATCCACCGAAGTTGTAGGCAATTCCTGGCTGAACCGTGACACAGCGGCTCATTGATCCGTTCGGCATCGACATCAAAAGCGAACCGGAGAAGGGACACCCTTCAGCGTCTTGCGTGCTCCATGAGTAATAGGGCGTTGGGCCCGTGTCCTGAAACATCCAGTCAGATAGGTCGCTATCGAAGCCGCCATTCGTGAAAAGGTTTCCCTGGCTCGGCTGCGTGCATTTGCAAGGTGTTCCCGGATTGCAGCAGCGACCGCCGCACAGGTTTGACGCGCATTGTTCGGCGCGCGAGCAGATCGACTTGGGCACCAACTTTGTGGAGCACACAGCACTGTTGCAAAAGGCAGCGGCTGCGCAATCGGTATCGGTTCCACAGCTGGCCCGACACCGCACGTTGTCGGCAGTGCATTTGTAGTTGCCGCAGGATTGGTTTTGGGGTGCACAGGTGCCGTGTCCGTCGCAGGTGCTCATCGGACTGTAAGTGCTGGTACCGGCCAAGCATGATTCGCCTTTGCACACCGTCGTGTTCGCGTAATACCGGCACGCCCCGGCGCCGTCGCACTTACCGTCCAGGCCGCAGGTGGTGGCGTCGCTGGCGGTGCAGTCGGCGCCGTGAGTGGTGCCGGCTTGAACCGGCGCGCACTGGCCGGTTGGCTTGCCGGTGCTGGCCGCCAGACACGAATTGCACTTCGAGGCGCAGGCACCGTCGCAGCACACGCCTTCGACGCAGTTGCCGGTCTTGCACTCGGTGCGGTCGCCGCACGCCGTGCCGTTGTCCTTCAAGGCGGGGAGGTCGGGCACATTGGTTGTATCGGGCCCACCGATGTCGGCGGCTATCGGATGATCAATGGCGCCGTCGCTATCGACGGGCAGGTCCGCGTTGCTTTCAGATGGTGAATCGGCCAGGCGGTCGAGCGCCAGATCGCCCGTCGATTCGGACGCGCCGGAGTCGACATGGCCGCCGCCGCCCGATCCGGCAATGCTGCCACCGGCGCCGCCCGCCGAACCACCGCCGCCGTTTGCGTCGAGCAAGCTTTCGCGTGGCTCGACGCAGCCGAGGATTGCCAACGCGACCGCTGCCCACGCCATCATCACGGACATTTGCCATCGACGGTTCATCTAAAACCTCACCGCGCAGGTCGCGCCCATAGACTGCGGAAAGGTTGGTGCGCACGCCACGGCGTTGCCGCCCTTTTTGGCGTTTGCGTTGCGCGAAGCGATAAATAAAATCGCCGACGTCACCGCCAGAGCACCGCCGCCCGCCAAGCCGACGATCGCCAGCACGCGATCGCGATCGCCCGCGGACAGATAATCGCCGCAGTCAGCCCCGCCGTGGTCGCTGATGCTGCGGCTGCAGCGCGGATTGTTAGTGCCGGGGACGACCTGCCGATTGAACGAATCGTATTGGCCGTTCGACGCGAGCAACGCGACGGCTCCGCCGGCCAGCAAGACCGCCGCGCCGATGCCGGCGCCCAAGGCGACCCCGCGCCACCCGGCGTTGCCGCTTCCGGCTGCCGCGCGCTCGGCCGCGTTCGCTTGCTGCTGTGGATCCGTGACCAGGTTCAGCGGCGTCAGGTGGATCTCGAGGCGCTGCTCGGCGTCCGCGTCGACGTTCACCGCGCGGTGAACCGACTCGTGCCCCTCGGCCACCACGTCGACGGTCACAAGGCCGGGCGGCACGTACAGCGGCGCCGTCAGCGGCAGCTCGCCGCGATCGTCGCCGCCCACGCGCACGTGCGCGCCCAGCGGCGTCCCCTCGACGCGCAGGCGTCCCAGGTGCGTGCGCACGCTGTTCAACGACTCCTGCAGCGTCGATTGATTGGAGGCGATCCACGAATCGTCGACCGCGCGCAGAGCCTCGGCCAGGTGCGCCTCGGCCGGCGCCCAGCGATGCAACGCGAATTCGACCAGGCCCAGCTGCGCCGCCGAACGCGGTGTCTTGGCGATGTCATACGCGCGCTGGAAATAACCCTGGGCCTTGGAATCCTCGCCCGCCTTGCGCAGGGCCACGCCTTGCTTGATGAGGACCTCGGGATCTTCGGCGGCGCCGGCCGTCCGAGCGGCCAGGACGCCAACCAATAGCAGCGCAGCACGAAATGATGGAAACGGCGACATGACGCCCGATATTAGCTTTTCGGCCACCGCGCGGCAGAGTTTCGCGCGCAAACAAAAACCCGCAACTTGGCGGCGCGCGATCCGATATACGATGCGCCGCCGTGAGCCGCCACATGGAGTGTCCTTGCCCTTAGCCAGCACATTCATGGACCTGGTCCTGGGCGTGGACATCCATTTCGAGATCGTCCCCATGCTGGGTCCGACGCCGATCCCGAATCCGTTCGTCGGCGTGCTGTTCGACAAAGACTCGCTGCTGACCAGCGTCGCCACCAGCTTGATCGAAGCGCTGGTCTCGGGAACAGCGCCCAAAGGGCCGGTGCTGATCAACGGGATGCCGGCGCACACGGTGGGGATGACGGCGAAGAATTCGATGGGCGTGCCGCACATCTTGTTTCCGCCCGGCGTGTCGTGGGCGCCGATGCCGAAGCTGCCGCGCCCGTCGTTCAAGGGACCGCCGCCGCCGCCCGGGCCGCCGGTGGCGCCCGAAGGCGACGCCATCACCGTCTTTGGTTCGAAGACCGTCAACATCATGGGCAGCAGCGCCGTCCGCCTGGGTGACAAATCGATGAGCTGCGGCGAGCCGGTGCGCCTGCCCTCGTCGACGGTGCTGGCCATCCCCAAGGGTCCGCCGGTGAAGATCGGCGGGCCGCCGGCGCTGTCGCTGTCGGACGCGCTGGGCGCGCTGCTGAAATCAAAATGGATCGCCGGGTACCTGCACGATCTGCTGAGCCGCATGAAAGCTGGACGGTTGCGCAATCTGCTAAGCGCGCTGGTGTGTCATCTCACCGGACACCCGGTCGACGTGGCGTCGGGGCGGGTGTTGACCGATCACACCGACTGGGAATTGCCGGGGCCGCTGCCTCTCAAATTCACCCGCCAATATTCGTCGGCCTGGGCCAACCGCAGCGGGCCTCTCGGCCACGGCTGGTCGCATTCGCTGGACCAGGCGGTGTGGCCCGAGCGCGGACGCATCGTCTATCTCGACGGCGAAGGGAGGGAGATCGAATTCGACACCTTCGATTTTCCCGACCACGTCATTCGTCCCGGACAGTCACTGTGGGAGCCGATCAGCCGCCTGACCTTGAAGGCCATCGGCCAGCAGCGATACGAGATCACCACGATCGATGGAACAACGCTGGAGTTCGCGGCGTTGCCCGGCACGCCGGTCGGTGCGCGGCGAAACTGGTCGCGCCTGGTCCGCCAGCGGTCGCGCGATGGACGGACCACCGCCTTCGAATACGACGCTGCCGGGAACCTGACCTGGGTCAAAGACGCCGTCGGCCGTCACGTCGGGTTTGAACACGATCGCGCCGGACGTTTGACGGTGGTGAAGCTGCCGCACCCGACGCAGGCGGGCTGGCTGCCGCACACGCGGTTCACCTACGATGCGCACGATGATCTGGTGCAGGCGACGGACCCGGCGGGCGACACCTGGCGGTTCGCGTACAAGGGCCACCTGCTGGTGCAAGAGACCAACCGCACCGGCCTTTCGTTCTTTTTTGCCTACGACGGTTTCGGCGAGGACGCCTTCTGTGTGCGCACCTGGGGCGACGGTGGCATCTACGATCACGTGCTGGCCTACGACAAGGTCGGCAAGATCACCTGCGTGACCAACAGCCTGGGCGCCACGACGACTTACAAGATGAACGCCGTCGGCTGCGTGACCGAGGTGATCGACGCGTTGGGCGGCGTCACCGCCTACGAATTCGACGAGCGGACGCTGTGGAAGGTGAAAGAGACCAGCCCCGCCGGCGCCGAAACGGCGTGGACCCACGACGCCCGAGGCAATGTCGTGAAGATCGTCAACCCGGGCGGCGCCGTCGTCGAGATCGCCTACGACCAGCATAACCAACCGGTGCGCGCCGTCGACGCGGTGAAGGGCGCCTGGCAGTGGGGATACGACGAGAAGGGACATCTGCAGGGACGCATCGACGCGCTTTCGCGGCGGGTGCAGTTCCAATGGGAGGGCTGGCGCCTCACGACCATGACCGATCCGGCGGGCCGGCCGACGCGCCTTGGTTACGATGCGCGGGGAAACATCACCTCGGTGCGGACCCCGGACGGCGCGCAGAGCTTTTGGACCTACGACAACCTGGGCCGCTGCGTGAAGGCCATCAACGCCGCCGGCGCCGAACAGACGCGCGAGCACGATGCGCTGGGGCGGGTGGTGCTGGTGCGCGAGCCCGACGGCAACGTGCGCGAGCTTTCGTACGATCCCGAAGGCAACGTCGTCCGCGCCCGCGACAAACAGCACGACGTCCGATTTTCCTATCAAGGCATGGGCCGGCTGGCCGCGCGGACCGAAGCCGCGACCACGGTCGGCTTTTCTTACGACACCGAAGAGCAGCTGCGCGCGATCACCAACGAACACGGCAGCGTCTACCGGTTCGAGCTGAGCCTGACCGGCAACGTCGAGGTCGAGCACGGCTTCGACGGCATTCGCCGGCAATACCGTCGCGACAAGGCGGGCCGCGTGGTGAAGGTGTTTCGGCCCGCCGGGCGCGAAAGCGATTATTCGTACGACGATGCCGGCCGGGTGGTCGCCGTCAAGCACAGCGACGGCAGCGCCGAGGCCTATGTCTATCGGGTCGACGGCGAGATGCTGGAGGCGACCAACGGCGCCGGCGTGGTGGCCTTTTCGCGCGACGTGCTGGGGCGAATCGAACGCGAGCTGGTGGGCGACGACTGGGTCACCTCCGAGTACGACGCCCTGGGCGCGCGGGTGCGCGTGCAATCGTCGCGCGGCCTGGACCAGCGGATCAAACGCGACAGCGTCGGGCGCGCGCGCGGGATTCAAGCGACCGTCAGCGGCGACGGCGGTGGCGCCTGGGAGGCCAAGTTCCAGCGCGATGCTCTGGGACTGGAAGTCGACCGCAAGCTGCCGGGCGGCGTGCGCAGCCGCTGGGAGCGCGACCAGACCGGCCGCCCCCTGAGGCATGACGTGACCGGCGCCGGCGATTTTCGGCGCGCCGTGCAGTACACCTGGGAAGCCAACGACCAGCTGCGCACCGTCATCGACGCCCAGCGCGGCCCGGTCCGTTACGAACACGACGCGCTGGGAAACCTGGCCGCCGCCGTCTACGCCGACGGTCGCGTCGATCTGCGCCTGCCCGACGCCGTCGGGAATCTGTTCCGCACGCAAGACCGCAGCGATCGGACGTACGGCCCGGCCGGGCAGCTGCTGGAAGCGCGCGGTGCCGATGGCGGCGTGACCAAGTATTCGTACGACGCCGAAGGAAATTTAGTCGGCAAGGTCCAGCCCGACGGCGGAACGTGGACCTATGCGTGGAACGGCGCCGGCATGCTGGCGACCGTGACCCGACCCGACGGTCGCGTGGTGACGTTCGCCTACGACGCCCTGGGAAGACGGGTGAAGAAGACCTTTCGCGGCCGCACCACGCGCTGGATCTGGGACGGCAACGTGCCGCTTCACGAATGGATCGAGGTGGCGGCGGGAGCTGGGAATGATGATGGCGCCGCGGTTATTGACGCCGTCGCTGGCGACGAGATCGCCGCCCGCCGTCGCGCCGCCCAGCTGAACGAGCGCCCCGCGCAAGGTCCACCGGCGGTGGGGATCGTTTCAATGTCCGTCGCGCAAAATCGCGCCGCGGTGGCCATCGACGCCGCCGCCGAAGACGCCGTGGCGATCGATGGCGCCGCGTCCGCCACAACCTTCGGCCTCGACGCCGGCACGGCCACCGCTCCGATCACCTGGCTTTTCGACCCCGAATCCTTCGCCCCCGCCGCCAAGCTGCTGGGCGCCGCCCGCTATTCGATTCTCACCGACCACCTCGGCACGCCGACTGCCATGCTGGATGGTGGCGGCGCCGCCGTCTGGTCTGCCGAGATCGACACCTACGGGAATCTCCGCAACGTCGAAGGCGTCCGCGCCGCGTGCCCCTTCCGCTGGCCCGGGCAATACGAGGACGCGGAGACCGGGCTTTACTACAACCGGTTCAGGTATTACGACCCCGAGGCGGGGGCGTACGCGAGTCAGGACCCGATTGGGTTGGCGGGGGGGACAAACTCAGCTGCCTACGTTGTTGACGTCTTATGTTGGGTAGACCCCCTTGGCCTTCAGAGCTGCAGGGCCGAAAAGACTCATGTCTTCTATTCCGGGAATGGTGATCCCGCCGTTAGAGAAGCTGCGGAAAGGTGGGCGAGGCAAAATGCTGCGACGACCCTTGAAATGACGGGCCGAGGAGCTCACTTGGAGCGATACTCAAAGATGCTCGACTGGGAAGAAGCGGGCCCTGCGTGGCGGAAAGCATCTGGCCGGTTTGCGAAGGAAGCGAGCCGTTCAAATCAAGAAGTTCACGTTTTTTTGAACGCAGCCAAGGGCCCCCGGGCCGATAGCGTTTGGAAGACGGTGGAAGAACCAATTCTGACCAAGAACCCGGCGCTCCAAATTATTTATCACAACATCTGACTTGCGAGAATTGAAGATGGCTAAGATCACTACCGTCTATGAGCCGATAGATGAGAAGACAAGGTCCAAATGGAATCGCCGCCGATGGAAAGCTGATCAAATCGACAAGCTTAGTCAGGGCTTTTCGTTCCGAAAGCGCGGTCGGGATGGATCAATCTATTTTCGAGAAGGCGATCATGTTCTGGAACTGATCTACGAAATATCCGGAACCTCAGATCAGGACATCCTGATAAGCGCTGACGGTCTAACGAAATGGATCGTGCCAGACGGAGAACCAATTGCTCAGAACAAACAACAACAAATCGCTGATCTTCTGAAAGACTGGCTGCGAGGCCAAGCCACCATTGCCGCCATTTCGTAGACTATCTTTGGTTCTTTCGCAAACCTGATCCGGCCACTGTTTAGTTGTGGCCAAATCTGAAGTAAGTCTGACGGAAATGCCCAGAGGAACTAGGTCACTCTTTAAGGGATACTGACGTGACTACGCCATCGGAATCCTACGACGCCACGGTATTCAAGATATTGGCGTATGAATTTGACTTTGACTCACTAAAGGATGCAGAGAGAAAAATTCGTGCAAAACTCCAGCGGTAACATGTGGTCAATGGATTCGTCGTTATTCCTCCACTGGCGGGACCATTTGGCGGAACGACATTGCCTTTTGAGAGATGGCTGCAAATAGTGTTTGTGCGTGCTCTTAGGCGTGCAGCAAATGAAGGCAAGTTACCGGCTTCAAGTCAGGTTGGCGTTGCCGCTTTTCGCAATTTCGACGGTGTCCGAGAGGCGGAACCCCTCATCAAATTATTGAGTCAAGTTGATAGAACGATCGAAAGTGCCCGGGGAGATGTGTAATCCCGCTTGTGCGTAATGCGGACGGTGGGTTGCCTCTGCGATTTATGTCTACTACTTGCGTTAGAGGCTGGAGGGACGGATGGCTATGCGGGACTTTCCTGACCACGAGATTGAAAACGTGACGCGCGGATTCATCACGCTGCGGATCGGTGCTCGGCGGATGAAGATCTACGGAGAGGGGCTGCTGCCAGCGCCTGGCCAGTCCGACTACCGGATATTCGCAAAACAATTACGTCTATGGTAACAAAGGTGTTCTCAAGCCGAAATCCATTCTGTGAAGTCGTGAGAGATTCGGAAACGCGCGAGTACTACTTGATTGCGCTCTGCGCCGGAATCGCCTGGGCACATGTTGGGATCAAGATGAGCGAGAAAGAAGTTGCTGATTTCCGAGCTGACGCTCGCTCAGTCGAGGGAATTGCGAAAATGATGTGCTACGACTTTACCCCATTTCGCGCTCGTGCCATTTCCGAAGCGGAGAGGGACCACTTACTGACTGCGACCAAGTAGCCTGTTTATTCTAAGAGGCTGTCCTACAGGAAAAGGCCGCAATAACTCAGCCAAATGCCAGGCGGCGCGTCATGAGACGTATCATACATAGTTGAATGTCGGATTCGCTTGAAACGATGGTTCGCTCGAATTCTTTCGACAATAAGCGATA